>JAESQP010000129.1 GCA_016765075.1 Gammaproteobacteria bacterium | reverse complement strand
TGCCATGCCTCCTTACTCACCGCGTGTGAGTGATGAAAACATCGAGAAGTTGGTGGACTTTATCCTGGCCCTATAGGCTTTAGGAGTTCACTTGACCTGGCTCACCGAACCAGCGGCCAGGGCAATAAAGATAAAAGCCGACCTCATAAGGGTCGGCTTTTTTGTGTGCAACAAACTCAGCACACGCGGCATTACCACATGAGCACCTATATTTATAACTCAACCATCTCGAAATCTGTTTTACCTGCACCACACTCCGGACACAGCCAAGTTTCCGGCACATCTTTCCAAGCCGTACCTGGAGCAATACCATCATCCGGCCAGCCAGCTTCCTCATCATAAACATAACCACACACCACACACATATACTTCTTCATTAATCTAACCTTTATATTTCGCCTAAGCCTTGAGATATTGGGGGATAATCATCCAAATTCAATAATACCCAGCCCAACCTAGGCAAGTCCGCGGTAGAATATCACGTTAAACCGCTGCGTTAAGAACGCCTCTGATTAATCGTCTCTCTATAACTGACTTATGCCAAAACCCATAGTCCTTTGCTTTTCTGGTGCCGACCCCTGCGGGGGCGCCGGCATACAAGCCGATATCGAAGCCATTGGCAGTATGGGCTGCCATGCAGTAACGGTGGCAACCGCACTAACCGTACAAAATAGCCATGGGGTTACAAGCTATCAAGCTATCGATGCTGATTATTTGCGCGCGCAAAGTCAGGCACTCCTTACGGACATGCCAGTCAAGGCAATCAAAACCGGCATGCTCGCTGCTAGTGCGACAATTAAAATGATCAACGATATCGCTACCAAGCAATCGCATATACCCCTAGTTATCGACCCAGTGATGGCGAGCAATACAGGCAACAAGCTCAGCCAAGAAGGCTATGCACAAATACTGAGTGATAGCCTTCTACCGCTTGCTACTATCGTTACACCCAACCTATTAGAACTCTATAAACTTGCGCCCAAAACAAACAGCCTAGCCGCTGCCTGCAAGAAGATTTCGTCATTAGGCTGTCCGTATGTATTGATCACCGGAACACACGATCACAGCACTGAAGTAGTCAACCGGTTATTCAAAAATGGCGAATTGATTGATGAGCAAGTATGGCCACGCTTACCTGATGAATATCACGGTTCTGGCTGCACACTAACTGCATCACTAGCGGCACTGCTTGCTAAGGGCATCGATATGGTGCAAGCCGTGCGCGATGCGCAACATTACACTTGGCAGTGCCTTAAAGCGGGGCAAGCATTAGGTCACGGGCAAAAACACCCTGATCGTTTTTTTTGGGCGAAAGGCGGTTGGTCTCGTGACTAAAGCGGTCATTCGCGGGCTTTACGCTATTACGCCTATTACCAGCGATAATGAAGAACAGGCCTTCGAAAACGTTGTTGCAGCAATTCGCGGTGGCGCGCAATTTATTCAATATCGAGATAAAGTTCACGACCAGGCAACGCGTCGACGTATTGGCCACCGTTTATTAATGCTATGCAAAGAGCATGAGGCCTATCTCATCATTAATGATGATATTGCGCTATGTCAGGCGATTAATGCCGATGGCGTCCATCTCGGCAAAGACGATAGCCATCTTATCCACGCCAGGCAGCAACTTGGCGAGACTAAAATTATTGGGGTTTCCTGTTACAATCAGTTACAGCTCGCAGTGCAAGCGCAACAAAATGGCGCCGACTATGTTGCCTTTGGCTGCTTCTTCAATTCATCAACAAAACCTCAAGCGACCTCTGCGCCCGTAACATTACTAACCGAAGCCAAGGCATGCTTGACACTACCTATCGTCGCGATTGGTGGTATCACGGTCGACAACGGCCAACAGCTCATCAGCGCAGGCGCCGATGCGCTAGCCGTTATTAATGGTGTATTTACTATGGACGATATTGAATTCACAGCACGAAAATTTTCAAATTATTTCTTATAATAGAGCATCAAAATACAGGTAACAGCACGATGACACGTTCGCATGATTTATTTGAACAAGCTCAGCAGGTTATTCCTGGTGGCGTTAACTCTCCCGTCCGCGCTTTTAAAGGTGTTGGTGGTGATCCCGTTTTTTTCAAACGCGGGGATGGCGCCTATCTCTACGACGAAGATGATAATCGTTATATCGATTATGTCGGCTCATGGGGGCCAATGATTTTAGGCCACGCTTGTCCTGCTGTAATTAAGGCCGTGCAAGAATCCATACAAAATGGTTTGGGTTTTGGCGCACCGACAGCGATTGAAACCGTGGTTGCTAAAAAAGTCTGTGACATGGTGCCATCGATCGAACAAATACGCATGGTCAGCTCAGGCACCGAAGCAACCATGAGCGCGATTCGTCTGGCGCGTGGGTACACCGGTCGTGACAAGCTAATTAAGTTTGAAGGTTGTTACCATGGGCACTCTGATTCTTTGTTAGTGAAGGCGGGTTCTGGCGCACTCACACTTGGCGTACCCACCTCACCCGGTGTGCCCGCCTCTGTGGTGGAACATACCATTACGCTCGACTACAATCATATAGACCAGGTTAAGCAAACACTACAAGTGATCGGCAAAGAGGTCGCCTGTATTATCGTTGAGCCAGTAGCAGGCAACATGAATTGCATTCCGCCTGTCCCCGGCTTTCTTGAAGGCTTGCGTGAATTGTGTAACGAATACGGGGTGGTGTTGATTTTTGATGAAGTGATGACTGGCTTTCGCGTTGCCCGCGGTGGGGCACAAGAGCATTACGGCATCACACCAGACCTAACGACTTTAGGTAAAGTAATAGGGGGTGGTTTACCCGTTGGTGCCTTTGGTGGAAAAAAAGAAATTATGCAACACATCGCACCAACCGGCCCCGTTTATCAAGCCGGAACACTGTCGGGTAACCCTGTTGCTATGGCCGCAGGGCTGGCGACCTTGACCGCCTTAGATGCGCCGGGTTTTTACGACAGGTTAGCTAATACAGCAAAACAATTAGCCGAAGGCCTGCAAGAAATTGCCAAAAAAAACGCTATCCCGCTCACTGTCAATTACGTCGGTGGGATGGTCGGCTTTTTCTTTACAGACCAACCCAAAGTGCATTTTTATCACCAGGTGGTTGACTGTGATATTGAACGCTTTCAGAAATTTTTCCACGGCATGCTTAACGAAGGGGTTTATCTTGCGCCATCCGCGTATGAAACAGGGTTTGTTTCGTCGGCACACAATGAGGCGGAAATCAATGCCACATTGGCAGCAGCTGATAAAGTGTTTGCAACACTTTAAACGTTAGTCGGCGCCACAATGGATATCGTGCAAGTTATTGTACTGGCAATAGTACAAGGGCTAACCGAATTTCTGCCAATATCCAGCTCTGCGCACCTGATACTTATACCTAAACTCGCCGGCTGGCCAGATCAAGGCCTGGCCTTTGATGTTGCCGTGCATTTGGGTTCATTGATCGCCGTAGTCACCTATTTTAGAAACGATATTGTGCAGTTGTGGCAAGGTTGGTGGCAATCGCTAACATTGCGAAAACATAGTCTGTATAGCCGATTGGCGTGGGGCATTATTGTTGCTACCCTTCCTATTTTAATCGTCGGCTTGGTATTTAATGATGCCATTTCAACTTATCTGCGCAGCCCTCTGGTCATTGCTGCGACAACCATTGGCTTTGGTTTGCTGCTTTGGTATGGCGACCGTGTCGGCAGCAATCAACGCACAGAGTCCGCCATTACCTGGCGCGACATCATCATTATTGGCTTGGCGCAAACACTTGCCTTAATACCGGGCACTTCTCGTTCCGGTATTACACTCACGGTTGGGCTCTTGCTCGGCTTAACGCGTGAAACCGCTGCACGCTTTGCGTTTTTATTGTCGATACCCACCATTGTTGCCGCAGGTTCTTTGCAAACCGTTAAGCTTATCGGTAACGACAGTGCCTCGGTAGACTGGAGCGGCATGCTGCTCGGCACCGTGTTATCGGCTATTGCCGCCTATTTTTGTATTCACTATTTCCTTAAATTGATTGGCTCTATTGGCCTCATGCCTTTTGTTGTCTACCGACTGGCATTAGGACTATTGCTATTCATATTGTTTATCTAGGGAAGCTCTAAATAAGAGCAGGGCACAGCCCCCACGCCTTCGGGAGCCTGCCCCGTGCTTGACACGGGGGTATAGCATCACTTTAAAAATTCTTTACTCACTCGCTCGAATAACGTTGGCTCATTCATGGTGCGCGCGACAATGATGACGCCTTGCATTGCTGCCAATAGGTGTACTGCTTTTGTTTTTGCCTTCTTTTTTATCTTTGGACTTTTTTTATCTTTGCGGTTTAAACGTCGGTATACGATTTTTAGCCATTCAATATTGTCGTCATTAAAACGTTTCACCTCGTCACCAACGGACTTAGGCAATGAAGAAAATTCGGCGCCCAGCATGCCACACAAACACATCGCCTCATCATCCACTAGAAGTTTTTTATAGCCATCAATATAACGCTTTAGCAATATTTTCGGCTCAGTATTTTTGTCCTTGGCATCGCCAAGATAATGCAGGAATCGTGCGCTATAACGACGCGTAACGCGAACGCCTAAATCCGCTTTAGTTGGGAAATGATAATGAACACTGGCACTCTTGATGCCCACGTCCATAGCAATATCGCGAAAGCTAAAGTCATTGTAGCCATTAGATCTAATGCGCGCTTCGGCAACATCGAGGATTTTAATTAGGGTATCACCCTGATTATGCTGGAGCGCCATACCTAAGCCTATTGATAGATAGGGGAATTCAGTAATTGTGGCACATAAATGACTGATTCGCCATTTAACTGCAAATACTCAGAGGCACTGCTATGTGTGTTTAGGTTGGCAGAGGGCTACAGAATTTAAGGATAGCCGCAGACTTTGCTGCGGCATACCGTAAGAGATAACTAGCTAGCGGCGTAATATTCCTCGACTTTGGCCACCTCATTTTTCGAGCCTAAGACCACACCAACACGTTGGTGGATCTCGGTGGGTGCAACTTCCATAATGCGACCCGTCCCGGTTGAGGCGGCACCACCCGCTTGCTCAACAATCATCGCCATTGGGTTGGCTTCATACATCAAGCGCAAACGACCGGCCATTGCAGGGTTCTTGTTATCACGTGGGTACAAGAAAACACCGCCACGATTAAGGATACGATGCACTTCTGCTACCATAGAGGCAACCCAGCGCATATTAAAGTTACGACCACGTGGGCCAGCCTCGCCAGCCAAGCAATCTTCAATATATTGCTTAGTTGCGCCAACCCAATGACGTGAATTCGATGCGTTAATGGCAAATTCACTGGTCTCTTCAGGCACTGTCATGCCAGGGTGGGTCAAGACAAATTCACCAATGTCACTATCCAGGGTAAAACCATTAACGCCATTACCTGTGGTTAAAACAAACATCGTCGAAGGGCCATAGAGCGCATAGCCGGCACAAACCTGTTCGGTGCCTGGCTGCAAGAAATCTTTGACTTCTGGCGTGGTGACACCTTCTGGTGCACGCAAAATTGAAAAGATGGTGCCCACTGAAATATTGACATCAGTGTTTGAAGAGCCATCAAGCGGGTCAAACAAGGCGAGGTATTTCCCTTTAGGGTATTGCGCTGGAATCTGGATGGGGTCTTCCAGCTCTTCGGACGCCATACCAGCAAGGTGACCGCTCCACTGCATGGCTTCAATCATCATGTCGTTGGTAATGATATCCAGCTTTTTCTGAACTTCACCCTGAACATTTTCGGTTTCCAGCGCACCCAGGGCGCCAATCAACGCGCCCTTGTTCACCGCTGAGGAGATACGCTTACACGCTGTTTCGATATCCGCCAATAAGCCACTAAAGTCACCCGTGCCTTTGGTTCGACGCTGTTCCTCAATAATAAACTGGGTCAGAGTTTCGCCCTTATGCATAATAAAAATCCTCTGTTGTAATAAAAAATTGGCGTGATAAAAACTGGGTAAAAAAACGCAAACGCAACGTTACAACAGCCAAGCTGTAACCGCACAAAATGTGCGTCTATTATACGGTGTAAGCCGCCAAAATAAAGCGCTATACCCATCACGGACAGGTTTCCTACTAAAGTGGCGTCATGCTTGATTTGTAGCAAGACAGAATGACGAGTAATAG
>JAESQP010000128.1 GCA_016765075.1 Gammaproteobacteria bacterium | reverse complement strand
CCGAAGTTATTCGTCAGCGACTGTTGCGGAGGGCAACAACAAGCGATAGAGCCACCTCTTTCGTACTTGTTTCCTTCGTGCCTAAACCATGCACGGGTGTGTGCATAAGGAAACAAGAAACATGAACCATCGTCTATTTGTCTCACTCATTACCAGCTTTGCGGTTTTCGCCGCCACACCAATCATTGCAGAAGATAATAACTCTGTGCAACTCGATAAAATCGTTGTTAGTGCCACGCGAACAGAACAATCACTGGGTGACACCATAGCGCCAACCATTGTCATTAGTCGAAAAGACATCGAGCGCAGCCAGGCAATCGATGCGGCTGATTTACTCCGATTCCATGCAGGTATTGATATTGGACGTAATGGTGGGCCAGGGCAAGTGACATCCATATTCATTCGTGGCGCAGAGAGCAATCACACGCTAGTGCTGGTCGATGGTGTCCGCATTAATCCTGGCACAATCGGCGGTGCTGCAATACAAAATATTCACCCGGATTTAATAGAGCGCATCGAAATCATCAAAGGTCCACGTTCAGTACTTTATGGCTCCAATGCCATCGGTGGTGTTATCAATATCATCACGCGACGCGGACAAGGCAGTGGCACCCAAGCTTCTGCTCGCTTCTCTGCAGGCAGCAATAACACAACTCAAGGCAGCGTCGGCATACACCACAGCGAAAAAATATTGCGTCTTGGTCTCGATGTAAATTTACTCAGTAGCGAAGGTTTTCCTACGCGGCAGGAATCTGACATTGACCGCGGACACGACAATCGCTCTGTTAGCGCATACACAGGGATCAATACAAATGCCATCGATATTGAGCTCAGTCATTGGTCATCCAGGGGCAATACTGAGTACCTCGATTTCTTTCTGGCACCACTCGACCAGGACCAAACAAACAGTGTGACAACACTTAAACTTGGCTTCACCGGTAACGATTTTTTTGATTCCACGCTAAAACTTAGCAAAATTAAAGATGATATCGACCAAAACCAGAGCAACGACTTTGTTGAGACAAACAATAATCAGTTGGACTGGCAAAACAACATCACGCTTAGCGACAACCAACTGCTCACCGTAGGGCTTGTGCTGTCTCGCGAAAATAATGAAGCACTTTCCTTTGGTACAGCTTTTGACGAAGATACTGACACTGATGACATCTACATTCAGGATCAAATCACCCTGGGCAATCATCAATTAATACTCGGTGCACGTCATACAGATCATAGTAATTTTGGTGGGGAGCTTACCTGGAGCGCAGAATACGGCGTTCAAATAAGTCCAAAAACCCGACTCAATGCTAGCGCTGGAACAGCATTTCGCGCACCCGATGCAACGGATCGTTTTGGCTTTGGTGGCAACCCCGACCTCAACCCTGAGCGTGCACGCAACATAGAAATTGGACTAAAACACCAGCTTGCCCCCAGGCAAGCTTTTCATATCACCGCTTTTCGTAACAAAATTACAGATCTCATCAACTTCTTCGATCCTGACGGTTTTCTCGGCCCCATTAATGGCGTTAATGTCAATGTCGACGAAGCCACCATTGAAGGCTTGGAGCTTGGCTATCAAGGTGCCTATGGGCTATGGGACTATAATATAGCGGCTATCATTCAAAACCCTCGCAACAATGACACAGGGCGCGTACTGGCGCGCCGTGCCAAACGCAGCCTAACTACGCAAATCAACTATAATATTGACAAACTGCAATTAGGTGGTGATCTCTTGTTAACCAGCCGACGTAATGATTCCGACTTCAGTACCGATGAAAATGCTGGCTATTTGCTCGTCAATACTGCGGCCACTTATCAGCTAACAACGGAGCATGCTATTAGCCTTAAAGTAGAAAACCTGTTCGATAAAGAGTATGAATTAGCTAATAACTTTAATACCCCGGGCAGAAGTCTCTATGTTGAATTTCGCTATTCTCCCGCAAAATAGCAACAATGATTAGGTAGCTTGTCTCAAACAAATGGGTAATCGACTGACCAAAATTTACACCTGTACTGGCGACGATGGCAGTACAGGTCTTGGTGACGGCACACGTGTTGGCAAGGATCATGTACGCGTCGATTGTTACGGGTCGGTAGATGAAACCAATGCTTTGATTGGCGTAGTGTTAACTCACAGCATTCCTGACGATATACAGGAATGCTTAGCAGCAATACAGCATCGCTTGTTTGATCTCGGTGGTGAACTCTGTATTCCTGGCCACACAATACTGACACCGGAGCACGTCAAGCGACTTGAAAACCAAATTGATACGTTTAACGAAGCATTGCCTCCGCTAAAAGAGTTTATTCTCCCTGGCGGCAGCGCCGCTGCGGCACACTGTCATGTCGCGCGTACAGTGTGCCGACGCAGCGAACGTTCGTTAGTCACGCTAAACAAATCAGAGCAGATCAACCCTCACGCGCTACGCTATTTAAACCGTCTATCCGATTTGCTTTTTGTTATTGCGCGGGTATTAACACGATCTGGAGGTGGTGATGAAGTGTATTGGAAAAGAGACTAACCTTTCATAGCAATATCCACAATGAAACCAACTTCAGCTATCAACCTTCGTGAAACAGTAACAAGCTGGGCGAACCTGGCGTAAACTGTAGACGTGTTATCGCGGCATTACTGACTTTAATGCGAAACATATTTTCAATGGGCGAGCCGAGCGCATAGCTGATCGCTGCGCGAATCACGCCAGCGTGTGCAATGACTAAAATATGCTGTCCTGAATAACGGCTCACTATGCTATCAATGACAGCACTGATGCGTTGTTGAAATTGCGTCAATATTTCTGCGCCTTGCGGCCGGTTTGCAACTGGATCATTAAAGAAACGTTGCAAAATATGCGGGTCATCTGCGCGTAGCTGGTCACGCGTCATGCCTTCCCAGACGCCAAAACCAATCTCTTTCAAGCGATCATCTACTACAACAGATAAACCATTAGTTTGTGCCAACTCTTCAGCGAAAGCTCGGCAACGACACAGGGGCGAGGTGATGATTGTTTGCCAGGGAATTTGATCTGGCACGGCATCGCGCATTTGCTGCCAACCCAAGTCACTCAATGGGTCATCAATCTGTCCGCGATAACGACGCCCACCTACTGGTTCGCCGTGACGCATTAAATCAATAGTCGTTGCAACTGTCATGACTAAAAAGTCTTCTCAATCAACATTGCTGTGCTTGTTAATTGAGAACACCCTAGGACCAACCCCACATGGTTAATAACGCGATGATAATCAACCAAATAACTGTCGTACGAAAGCCGAGTCTATATGTGCTGTCGATATGACTATGCCAATCGGCGGGATCATCGACCTCAACGCCGTCGCGACAAGTGCGGAACTGTAATGCACTGATGCCAGTCTCTATTAACAAACGACGGTTACCTGTAATCCAGTCATGCGTCCAACGTGAGGTGTTTTGACGCCAGCATTCGAGCACATCAATAAAGCTGCCAGCAAGCGCATAGGTAATGGCGGTTAGGCGAGCAGGAATCCACGCTAATAACCCATGTAAAATGCGCGCACTTTCGGCTACCGCCTGTAGCGCTTCACCCTCTTTGAATAGGTCATCACGCAGTACCGACGAAAGCCGAAACAAAACTGCGCCTATTGGGCCTAATACAACAAACCAGAAAATGACGCCCAGCAAACGCTCATTGTTTTCTACCAAAATGCCTTCAATCACGGCGCGATGCAGCCCATGCTCATCGTCATCACGTATTTTACTGCGAGCGACTACCGTATCTATATGTTCATAGGCGGCTTTTTCATTGTCCGTATCACATGCGGCAATATATTTCTTTAGCTGGCGTTGCAAATTCATTGGGCCAAAGCTATAGACCAAAATAATCACTGAAAATATCACATAGATCAGGCTGTTCCACTCAGCCAGCCTGGCTTGCAGTAAGCCAACAATTAGCACCGGCAGCAACAAGATCAGTAGCAAACCAATCACACCACCGCCTATGGTAAAAATTTTTGAGTGCTTGAGCGAAAAATCAATTAAACGCTGCAGCCAACGGTATTCTCTAACTTCGTCTATAGAAGGTGCAAAACGCTCAATGAAAAGAGCTAGCAGTATCACAATCAAATTCATAAGCCTCGCGTCCTTTTAGTTAGCTTGGTGTCACTGGCGACTCAACAGACTTATTATTAGCCTTCGAGCGCTGAGCGAAAGTGAGCCCAATCAAACGCCTCACCTGGGTCTGTTTTACGCTGCGCAGCAATATCGCAATGTCCCACGATACGCTCAACGGTAATGGCAGAATAACGCGACTGAATATGGCGTGTCACCCCAGTTAAGGCTTGATACTGTTTAGGCTCGTAAAGGCTGTCATCACAGCCTTCTAGTTCAATGCCAATAGAAAAATCATTACAAGCACTGCGCCCATCAAAACATGATTCACCTGCGTGCCAAGCTCGCTTATCAAACGAGACATACTGGCAAATCCCACCATCGCGGCGAATCAACAAATGTGATGATACGCGTAGCGAAGCTATCTCAGAGAAATAGGGGTGTGCTGCCCCATTGAGTCGATTGCAAAACAGATCATCGATCCAAGGCCCACCGTACTCACCTGGCGGCAAGCTGATATTATGGATCACCAATAAACTCGGCTCAGTTTGAGCTGGGCGCTCGTCATGGTTGGGGCTATTGACGCGAATCGCGCCGCGCAACCAACCATCGTCATCAATAGGAGACATCTCTTGCAAACTCATTATTGCAGCCTATATTACACTCAGGCTATTGATTTATATACCCTAACAGCGTCATGATACCCCATGTTACAAGCCAATAGTGTGCCCTAAGCAATGGGCGAAATGGCACACTACGAAAAAAGACTCTTAGCCTGGATAATTTATGAATTATCCAGACTGGCAGCCTCTGATTAAGTCAGGGGTTCCCTTAGCCGCTAAGCCACGTATAATGCGCCTCATTTTGCTCGGAGAATTCCCTTGATCCAACAGCGACGTAATATCGCCATCGTAGCCCACGTTGACCATGGTAAAACCACCCTGGTTGATTGTTTGCTACAGCAGTCTGGCACCCTTGATGAGCGTAAAGCTGTCACCGAACGCGTGATGGATAGTAATGACCTCGAAAAAGAGCGTGGCATTACCATTCTGTCAAAAAACACGGCGATTGAATGGGGCGATTACAAAATCAACATCGTCGATACTCCTGGCCATGCCGACTTCGGTGGTGAAGTCGAGCGCGTGCTGTCGATGGTGGATGCCGTTGTCTTGCTGGTCGATGCTGTTGATGGCCCTATGCCACAAACGCGCTTTGTCACGCAAAAGGCCTTTGCTCAGGGTTTAAAACCTGTTGTCGTCGTCAACAAAATTGACCGACCTGGCGCGCGCCCTGACTGGGTGGTTGACCAAACCTTTGAGTTGTTTGACCAACTCGGCGCCACTGACGAGCAACTTGATTTCCCCATTGTTTATACCTCTGCGATTGGTGGCTATGCCACACTAGATTCGGATAACATCGACACCAATGGCAATATGGACCCATTGTTCGAGACCATTCGCGACCATGTGGCTGCGCCTGATGTAAATAGTGACGGGCCGTTTCAAATGCAAATTAGCTCGCTCGACTACTCAAGCTATGTTGGTGCCATTGGCATTGGTCGCATTACACGCGGCAGCATTAAAACCAACACCCCTATTGTCGTGGTCAATGCTGCCGGCGAAAAACGTAATGCGCGCATCGCGCAGGTATTAGGCTTTCTTGGCCTGGAGCGCATTGAAACTGATCGCGCCGAAGCTGGCGATATTATCGCCATTACTGGTGTTGAAAATATACGCATCTCCGACACCTTGTGTGACCCAGAAACACCTGAAGCACTGCCTGCGCTAAGCGTTGACGAGCCCACCATTTCAATGAGCTTTCACGTCAACAATTCGCCGTTTGCCGGCCGTGAAGGCAAATACGTAACCAGCCGTCAATTGCATGAACGTTTTGAAAAAGAACTCATTCACAACGTCGCACTGCGGGTTGAAGACACCCCTGACGCTAACGTGTTTTTGGTGTCTGGTCGTGGTGAACTGCACCTGTCCATTCTTATCGAAACCATGCGTCGCGAAGGCTTTGAGTTAGCGATTGGCCGCCCGCAGGTCATCACTAAAGAAATCGATGGCGCAACCCAAGAACCATGGGAACAATTAACCGTCGATGTTGAAGACAATGCCCAAGGTTCTGTCATGGAAAAACTCGGTGAACGTGGCGGCAACCTGCGTAATATGGTGCCCGATGGCACTGGCCGAGTCCGCCTGGAATATGAAATCCCGGCACGTGGTCTGATTGGTTTTCGCACCGAATTTATGACCGCCACTTCGGGTGCGGGTCTGCTCTATCACAGTTTTGATCGTTACGCGCCAGCAAAAACTGGCACCTTGGCACAACGTCAGCGTGGCGTATTAATCTGTAATGGCAACGGTAAAAGCTCAGGCTATTCTCTGTTTACCCTACAAGAACGTGGCCGCCTCTTTATTGGTCATGGCGAAGATTTGTACGAAGGCCAAATTATCGGCATTCATTCGCGTGATAACGACCTTACCGTTAACCCACTCAAAGGCAAGCAGCTCACTAACGTGCGCGCCTCAGGCACCGATGACAACATCGTACTGACCCCACCGATTCGTTTTGACCTCGAACAATCACTCGAGTTTATTGATGACGATGAGTTAGTCGAAGTCACACCAAAATCAATTCGCATCCGCAAAAAATGGCTACTCGAGAACGAACGTAAACGCGCCAGCAGAACGAAAATCGCTTCTTAAACCTAACACCCCCACTATTCAAAGGCACCTATACCTGTATTGGTAGCAAGGGGGTTTATTTCAATCCTAAATATAACAATTTTATAACTTTATTATCGCTTAATGAGTTATCACTAAAAAACTTAAGCTCTCATTTTACATCTAAAACAACATAGACGTACTGTAGCTACCAAGGTACGTGCCATACCAAATAAGCCAACAATACGCTAATAATCAGTATTAATGGCTACATAAGCCGCGAAAACCCCTCTATGTAAAACTAGTTTCCGTCACCTTGAGCATACCTGACAACCTCATAAAATCATCTAGACATCCAATTACATCACAAATATCACATATTTATCACAAATTTATTATAAAATATATATAATCATTTTCTGGCAGCCGCTCGACCAGGCAAACCTAGCCACAGTTTGCCACCGTACATCGCACGCTATTCCAGCACGGGAAGAGCGCAACGTGGTTAAAGCGATGTCAACGATGGCTTCAACACTATGTTGGGTATTTTTTTAGTTATTTTGGAGAATGCTTATGTCTAAACAGAAATCCTTTGGTCAATTCACTGATCACTTAAAGAAAAACGAAGGCAAGATTAAGTCTGCCATTACCGATGGTTTAAAAGGCAGTCGCCGCCAAGCGCTAGCTACCATGGGTGCTATTGGTGCCACAGGTCTTGGCATGATGATCCCAGGTGTCGCCAACGCCATTACGGTTGGCCCATTGTCACCGGTACAACGACGCAATCAAGCTCTTTGGATTCGTAAGACAGCGGCCTTTCGCAACGCGCAGGAAACGTCGCTTTTGTTACAACCAACCAATGGCGATGACGAGCAGTTTACCAACAGAATCGGCAGCTTCACTAAAGGTCTCGCTCACAATGTGTCCGATGGTGCTATAACAAACCCTGGCGATTATGACACCCTGGTGACCGGGCTCAGCAATGCCTCACAATCTGACCTCGACCTAGTGCCTCTCTCCGGCAGCCGCAAGCTGGTCAGCCCGCTTGGTGGCTGGGCCTTTGAAATTGAAGGCGGTGATGGCCCTTCATTCAAGATTCCTGCGCCACCGAAATTCAATAGCCGTGAACAAGCTGCTGAAATGGCCGAAAACTATTGGATGGCCGCACTGATTGATGTCCCCTTCAGCCAATATCGTAACAACGCATTGGCGCAAAAAGCCGCCGATGACCTCACCAGCTTTGGTGCAGATTTTAAAGGCGCCAAAAACAATCAGGGGGTGGTCACGCCACGTTTGTTATTCCGCGGCTTGACACCAGGCGATAGAAGAGGTCACTGGCTATCACAATTTTGGTTTCAACCTACCCCGTTTGGCGCCAACGCAATCGACCTGCGCATTAACACACCGCAAGCGGGTGTTAATTTTGGTACTAGTTGGAATGACTTTATCGACATTCAAAACGGTAACATCCCAACCGCTGCGCCCGCATTTGAAAACAGGTTGTTGTACTTACGCAATGGCCGTGGCATGAGTGAGTGGGTGCATGTTGATGTACTGTATCAGGCCTATTTTATGAGTATGTTATCGCTCGAAGCCATGGGTGCACCCGTTGATGCTGGTAATCCGTACAACAATAGCGTCACACAGGAAGGCTTCTCCACCTTTGGTATCGGCCATATTTCGACCTTGGTTGCCGAAGTCACCACGCGGGCGCTGCATGCTGCCTGGTTCCAAAAGTGGTTTGCTCATCGTCGCCTCCGTCCTGAAGCACAAGCGGGTGCGATTCATGCCAACCTTAATAGAGGCGCAAGCTTTGACATCCACCCTGAAATCGCTAACTCTATCAATGACAGTAACCGTCTCGGCGCTGCGTTAACACCAGGCAATGCTTTGTTACCGCTAGCTTTCGAAGAAGGCTCGCCAATGCATCCTGCCTATACTGCAGGCCATGCCACTGTGGCAGGCGCTTGTACTACCATCCTCAAGGCTTGGTATGATGAATCTTATGTGATTCAAAATCCACTGCGTCCTAGCAATAATGGTAGACGCTTAGTGCCGTTCAATGGTAGAGCCGACTTAACCGTCGGTGGCGAGCTTAACAAAATTGCCTCCAACGTTAGCAACTCCCGCAATATTGCCGGTGTTCATTGGCGTAGTGACTCAACGGCATCGCTTGCTTTAGGTGAAGCCATCGCTATTCAGCTCTTACGCGAACAAACAGCAACCTTCGCTGAAGACTTTAATGGTTTTAGCTTAACTAAGTTTGACGGCACAACGGTCACTGTTTAACTAAGCAATTTGAGGACGAAGTTATGATGTATAAACAAATCCTTAGCGCTTGCGTAATTGTTTTCTCAACACTAGCCTGTGCAAATAGTGATGCGGACAGTGCGGCAAACACCGGGCAAGAGACAAACCAGGTATTACGCAGCAATGCCGATGGTGAACGTATTTTAATAAGGTCTGCTATCGATACTACGGCTTATCGTGAGGTCGAAGTTGGTCAAGCGTGCGGTACAGATGACGAAAATGGTATACAACTAATATGTCACGCTAATGCCAGCTGCATCGGTACGTCAGACGCTGAGGCAGGCATGTGTGTCGCTGGGCCACGGGCAAACAAAACAAACTAGACTTTTTTAGTTTATAGGCATAACTCGAACCGCTATCAACAACTCGGTAGCGGTTTTTTTATGCCTAACAATAATGTGTCACGCTATAAGCCTTTACTACAAAAAATACCCAACGTGGTGCCGGAGATAGGAATTGAATAATGGCCTACAGGCCTTGCAAACAAAGGGTTTGTTAATTTAAACAAAAAAAGATACCCGCAAAAGTACCCGCAAAATCATTTCCTCCAATGATGAATTGTACTGCTGGGCATGAAAACAAAAACCCAAAAGAAGCGCGGTAGACCTGCTGGCTTAAGCTTATATGTCCGTGTTCAAGCGAAGCGGGTGCCGGTACATCCGCTAGCGTCCATTGTTGTTCAGTAACAACGCCTATATACTAAATGAATGACAACGATGATTGCAGAAGTGTACGAGGCTTTGCGTGAAGCTGGTGCCTCAGAAGAAAAGGCTCAAGCGGCCGCTCAAGCTATTGCTAATTATGATAATCGCTTTAATCGTCTTGATGTCAACGTTGAGAATATAAAAGGTGAACAACGCTTGCTTAAATGGATGATTGGCTTCAACTTGGCCTTCACCATGGCTATTCTATGGAAAATATTCACCTGATACGGTCTGTGATGCCGTGCTTCTGCCGCGCATGTTTATTTAAGAATTGAGCATTTCAACAGGCCTATTTTTTTGTTCCGCCAACCTTGATATTGCCATCCCCTCTTTATCGCGACCGAAAAGACCCCTTTATAAGACCGTGAACGCCACATTTTGCCTAACGCCCCCGTACACACCCTTATTGAGATGACACCCTTACGCGTATTGCCCCGCTGCCATTTACTACCCGCTCAAACCGTAAACTGTCGTGGTTAAGTAATATTGTCCACTACAAAACGCCAAGAGATAAGGTTTTATATTTCCCTCTAAGCCTGTAATTAATCCGCCAATATTTATTCCCATTCTTTTTAACCAGCAAATACATGCCGCCTCCATCTGATAACGATTGTGTTGCCGTACAAAGGTCTCAATGTATTCGTACCGCTTGTTTAAAGGAAATTACACTGATAACTTGAATTCATCTATAAAACCAAAGCAGTGGGCAGCCTATACCAGATTAGACCCGCGTGTTGTGGAATCAGGAAAATCAATTTCTAAGAAAAGACGGTTAAGCAAAGCAGGAAATTGTCATTTGCCAAGAGCTTTATATCTGCCTGCTCTGAGTTCCACACAACATGATTTGCGCGTAAGTTCTTATTATCAGCACGTAATCAATGACAATGGCCTGGCAAAGCTACAGGCATTATGTGCCGCTATGCGCAAGTTATTGCACGCAATTCATGGCATATGGCATGTTGAAATCAGAAAAACCATTTGATGGATCCCGCTTTTATGCGCTTCCAGCACCCAGTTAAATCAGGGAAAAATAAAAAATATCTTGCTTGTTACTTGATTTTAAACAGAGTATCTACAGTGCTTGTGCAGCCCTGTAGGGGGAATATGCACAGAGTGCATCTACCGATGTTTAACGCATTCTGTCGCCGCTAACACCGCCACAAAACACGTTATAAAACCCGCCACCCTGCCAACCAAACCCGCGCGCCCATCACCACCACACTGCCCCAAACAGCCGCTAGGCGCGGTTAGTACAGGTATAACCCGCCGCTGTTTGATGCGCTGTTGTCGCCATCATCACCGTTAATACCTGTGGCGTTGCTGTCTTCTCTATCAGCCCCCACCGCCAGCGTGCTGCCATCAGCGCTTAGGCTCAGAGATCTGCCGAAGCGATCAACTGCCTCGCTGTTGCT
>JAESQP010000127.1 GCA_016765075.1 Gammaproteobacteria bacterium | reverse complement strand
TCACCACCATGTCCTCACGCTGGATCAGATCTTCGTCGTCCATATCACCGGACCAGTCGACGATCTCAGTGCGGCGGGGCACAGCAAACTGGTCACGCACTTCGGTCAGCTCATCAGTAATGATGCCCATGATCCGCTCGCGTGAGCCCAGAATTTCAAGGTATTCCTTGATTTTGCCAGCCAGTTCTTTCAATTCATCGGTAACTTCCTTGACCCCGATCTGGGTCAGGCGCTGCAGTCTTAGTTCCAGAATGGCGCGGGCCTGAGCTTCCGATAAATTATAGGTGCCATCCTCATTGGCGGTGTGGGTCGGATCGTCGATCAACGCGATATATTCGAGAATCGCCTGGGCCGGCCAGCGACGGGTCATCAGTTTTTGCCGCGCCTCAGCCGCATCTGCCGATGCACGGATGGTGGCGACGATTTCGTCGATATTGGTGACGGCCACGGCCAAACCACATAGAATATGGCTGCGTTCACGGGCTTTGCGCAGCAGGTATGCGGTGCGCCGGGCCACAACATCCTCGCGGAAATCGATGAACGAGGTCAGGAATCGGCGCAGCGTCAGCGTTTCAGGCCGACCGCCATTCAGCGCCAGCATATTACAGCCGAAATAGGTCTGCATCGGCGAGAACCGGTAGAGCTGGTTCATCACCACTTCGGGCGTTGCGTCGCGTTTCAGCTCAATCACCACGCGCACACCGTTGCGGTCGCTTTCGTCCTGAACGTGGGCCACGCCCTCAATCTTCTTGTCGCGCACCTGCTCGGCGATCTTTTCAATCATCGCCGCTTTGTTCACCTGATAAGGGATCTCGTCGACAATAATAGCATAGCGATCACGGCGGATTTCCTCGACCCGCGTTTTGGCGCGGATGATCACCGAACCGCGACCCTCAAGATAGGCTTTGCGGGCGCCGGCACGTCCCAGCATGACACCGCCAGTGGGGAAGTCGGGGCCGGGCACATAGTCAATGAGCTGTTCAGTGGTCAGGTCAGGATCGTCAATCAGCGCTAAGGTCGCGTCAATTACCTCGCCCAGATTATGCGGTGGGATATTGGTGGCCATACCAACCGCAATACCGGTAGTACCATTGAGTAATATATTCGGTACACGAGCGGGCAATATCGCCGGTTCGTCCAGCGTGCCATCGAAGTTGGGCCGCCAATCAACGGTACCCTGGCTCAGCTCACCCAGCAGTAATTCGGCGTAGCGCGTGAGTTTAGATTCGGTATAACGCATGGCTGCAAAAGACTTGGGATCATCACTGGAACCCCAGTTACCCTGGCCGTTGATCAATGGGTAACGATAGGAAAACGGCTGCGCCATCAATACCATGGCTTCGTAACAGGCGCTGTCGCCATGCGGATGAAATTTACCGATGACATCACCAATGGTACGTGCCGACTTCTTGAATTTAGCGGTCGCTGCCAGACCCAGCTCAGACATGGCATAGACAATGCGCCGTTGCACGGGCTTGAGGCCATCACCAATATTCGGTAAGGCGCGGTCAAGAATGACGTACATCGAATAATTAAGGTAGGCCTTCTCAGCAAACTGGCGCAGCGGCAATTGTTCTATATTGTCATCGTTATTATCAGACATCTGCTTTGTCGCCTTCTGCTTGCAGCCACTTCTTGCGATCTGCTGCGCGTTTCTTCGCTAATAACATATCTAACATTTGATCCGCATCATCACTGCTATCAATTGTCAGCTGCACCAAACGCCGGGTGTCCGGTGCGATAGTGGTTTCACGTAGCTGCATTGGATTCATCTCACCCAACCCCTTAAAGCGACCAATGTTGATTTTGGCGTTGGGATTTTTCGCCGTAATACTGTCAATGATGCCTTGTCGTTCGGCATCATCCAGCGCGTAATGCACTTCTTTGCCCACATCAATGCGATACAAAGGCGGCATGGCAACATAGACATGACCCTTTTCAACCAAGGGTCGGAAGTGGCGCAGCATGAGCGCACAGATCAACGTCGCAATATGTAAACCGTCGGAATCAGCATCCGCCAATATGCAGATTTTGCCATAGCGTAAGCCGGAAATATCGTCAGAAGCCGGATCAACGCCTATAGCAATTGCCAAATCATGAATCTCTTGCGAAGCTAAAATCTCACTCGACGCCACTTCCCAAGTGTTTAAAATTTTACCCCTAAGTGGCATCACGGCTTGAAATTCACGCGCCCTCGCTTGCTTTGCCGAACCTCCGGCTGAATCCCCTTCCACCAGAAAAATTTCGGTGCGTGCTAAATCTTGCGCGGTGCAGTCGGCCAATTTGCCAGGCAAAGCAGGGCCAGCCGTAATACGTTTACGTACAACCTTCTTGCTGGATTTAAGCCGCACCTGCGCCGCGTTAATCGCCAAATTAGCAATACGTTCACCATCTTGCGTGTGCTGGTTGAGCCATAGCGCAAAAGTATCTTTCACGACACCTGAAACAAATGGCGCACACTCGCGCGATGATAAGCGCTCTTTGGTCTGGCCACTGAATTGAGGGTCGGCCAGCTTGACCGACAAGACATAGGCACAACGACTCCAGACGTCTTCCGGCGCAATGCGCACACCACGAGGCACCAGGTTACGAAATTCACAAAACTCGCGAATAGCATCCGTCAAACCACTGCGCAGACCGTTAACATGCGTACCACCCTGCACGGTTGGAATCAGGTTAACGTAACTTTCCGTCAGCCATTCTTGGCCTTCTTCAAGCCAGGCAACCGCCCACTCTGCATGCTCTTCATTGCCTTCGCTCTTACCTATAAACAAACCTTCGGGAATCGCTGAATTACCTTCCAACCCTTGCTTAAGATAATCTGATAAACCATTGATATAAAACCATTCTTCTGTCTTGTCGCTAGCTTCATCATAAAGCGTGACATTGAGACCTGGGCACAATACCGCCTTGGCTCTCAAAGCATGTTTGAGCTTGGCAACAGAGAACTTGGCGGAATCAAAATAGTGGCCATCCGGCATCATGCGAATGGTGGTGCCGGTATTTTGTTTGCCGACTTTAGCCACTATTTCAAGCTTGGAAACTTTTTTACCGTCAGCAAACGCGATGTGATATTCCTGGCCACCACGGCGCACCCAAACATCGAGCCTTTTACTTAATGCGTTGACAACAGAAATACCGACGCCATGCAAACCACCCGAGTATTGATAACTCTTATTGCTGAACTTGGCGCCAGCATGAAGCTTGGTCAGAATCAGCTCAACACCTGAAATCTTTTCTTTCGGGTGAATATCCACCGGCATACCACGACCATCGTCACGCACTTCAAGTGAACCGTCCTTAAAGACAGAAACATCAATACGCTTGGCATAACCTGCTATCGCCTCATCGACACTGTTATCAATGGCTTCTTGTGCCAGATGATTAGGCCGCGTGGTGTCGGTATACATCCCCGGGCGCTTACGTACAGGATCAAGGCCAGACAGCACCTCGATAGCAGAGGCGTCATAACGATCAGACACGGTATTTTTGATAAGCTGCGTTCATTGCTGGCGCAGGGTAATGCAGAGTCGCACTAAAAGACAAGTGTGGCGTGTTAGCACCAGCCCACATCCCTCTTCCCCCTGGTGAGAAATACGAGCAAAAAAAAACAAACGTTGCCACTAATACAAAGACACTATCACACCGATAGTTAAATTATTTGAACATTCTTGTTTCAATAGTGTCATTGTAATATAAGTCGTATATTCACCTGCTTACCAACCAAGAGGCACTAAATGACATTAACGGAACTAAGATACATTGTCGCCGTTGCGCAAAAACGGCATTTTGGCCATGCCGCTGAAGCCTGCTTTGTCAGCCAACCCACGCTCAGCGTTGCCGTACGCAAACTGGAAGATGAGCTGGGTGTCCCACTATTTGAACGCGGACCCAACGAAATCAGCCTGACCCCTGTTGGTAGCAAGATTATTGATCAGGCGCAACGTGTTCTTGAACAGGCCAACTCGATCAAAGAAATAGCGCAGTCGGGCAAAGACCCACTTAAAGGATCTTTGCGCATTGGTGCCATTTATACCATTGGGCCTTATCTATTCTCTCACCTGATACCAACATTGCATGAATGCGTACCGAACATGCCAATCATTGTTGAGGAAAATTACACTGCCAACCTAAGCGCTCGCCTAAAGCAAGGCGAACTCGATGTCATCATCGTTTCCGAGCCATTTGAAGGCCCCGGCATTGTCACCCAAGCGCTTTATGATGAACCCTTTGTCGTAGTGATACCTGGTTCTCACCCCTGGAACAGCCGCGACAACATCCCAGCGCAGGATATCGCCAATGACAAGCTGTTACTCCTTAGCTCGGGCAACTGTTTTCGTGATCAGGTACTCGCTGCATGCCCAGACTGCAAACAAACCACCACATCGGCAAGTGGTATTCAAACCGTACTTGAAGGCAGCTCACTGGAAACCATTCGCCATATGGTTGTCAGTGGTATGGGCATTACTGTACTGCCCTGCGCAGCTGCTGGTGCCGACCGCTACTCGCGCAATTTACTGAAAATAAAGCGCTTTAGCGACCCCATACCGACTCGGCGAGTGATATTAGCGTGGCGCAAAAGCTTCCCACGCACTGAAGCCATTGAAGTCGTCAGACAGGTCATCTTGTCTTGCCCATTAAGTTGTGTAACCATGCTGCCCGACGCTTTAAGCTCAGATACTAAATAATCACTATTAATACCGAAATGAATTTGGCTAACCCTCAACCAATCTATATGAATGACTAGTTTTTGCACCCTCTTGCACTCCGAGGGTTCTTTTCAATGCCCCCTTAAGGGACATACGTAGAGGGGGAGCACGTAGTAATTAATTTCACTAATCAACACTATAAATATAATTAATTGGATTTATTGTTGACTTAGCCCTATTTTACGTCCAATTTTGGCGTTTTTTATTTTGATCAACCTGTTATGACAGAGGAGAGTAGCAATGGAACTTAAAGGTAGTAAAACCGAAGACAACTTAAAAGAAGCTTTTTCTGGTGAATCACAAGCCAACCGCCGTTATCTTTACTTCGCAGCCAAAGCTGACGTCGAAGGCTATAACGATGTGTCAGCGGTATTTCGCTCAACTGCTGAAGGGGAAACCGGCCATGCGCACGGCCATTTAGAATATTTGGAAGCGGTTGGCGATCCTGCCACCGGCAAACCCATCGGTGGCACCGCTGATAACCTGGCTGCTGCAATTGCTGGCGAAACGCATGAATACACCGACATGTATCCTGGCATGGCAAAAGCGGCTCGCGACGAAGGCTTTGACGAAATCGCTGACTGGTTTGAAACTCTGGCTAAAGCCGAGCGTTCACACGCTAACCGCTTTCAGAAAGCCCTTGACAGCCTTGAAGCTTAATCAAACGTAGCTACCACGCCGCAAAGATTAACCCCTCTGCGGCGTTTTTTATAGATAAAACAATAAGCTAATTGCCAAGTAGGGAGAGCGACTTATGTCCGCAGTTACCAAAGGTCGACGCGAAGGAAGTCTCGAGGCACCTACCCGCCACCCCATCGATTGGAATAACCCAGAATTTTATAATGAAGAATCGCTCAATGAAGAACTTGAGCGCGTCTTTGATATCTGTCATGGCTGTCGCCGCTGTGTCAGCCTGTGCAACGCATTCCCAACATTATTTGACCTTGTCGATGAATCCAGCACCATGGAAGTCGACGGTGTCGACAAAAAAGACTATATAAAAGTCGTCGATCATTGTTATCTCTGCGACCTTTGCTTTTTGGTTAAATGCCCTTACGTCCCACCACACGAATGGAATGTCGATTTCCCCCATCTCATGTTACGCGCCAAGGCCATTAAATTTAAAAAAGGTGACACAAAAATCCGCGATCGCCTGCTGACCAATACTGACATGGTCAGCAAGCTTGCCAGCATTCCGATCATCGTCGATGTCGTTAACGCTGCCAATGCCACGAGCGTGACACGTAAAGTGCTCGACAGCACACTTGGCGTGCATCCTGATGCGATTTTGCCCAAGTATCATAGCAACACGCTGCGCAAACGACTGTCACGCCGTCCTCAGTCCAATATTGAGGCAGCACCCACAGAGACGACCAAAGGCAAAGTCGCGTTGTTCACCACCTGCTACGGTAACTATAACGAACCACAAATCGGCGAAGACTTAGTTACCATACTGGAACACAACGGTATCCCTGTCACCCTCGCTGATAAAGAGCGTTGCTGTGGCATGCCCAAGCTTGAGGTCGGTGATTTGGACGCCGTCAAAGTAGCCAAAGAAGCCAATATTCCACAACTGGTCAAGCTGGTTAATGCCGGTTGGGACATCATCGGCCCGGTCCCTTCTTGTGTATTGATGTTCAAACAAGAACTGCCCTTAATGTTTCCCGATGACGAGGACGTGAAAAAGGTACAGCAAGCCATCTTCGACCCGTTTGAATATCTCATGCTGCGCCATAAAGCTGGCAAGCTTAATACTGATTTTAAGAAAACATTAGGCAAAGTATCATGGCATGTCGCGTGTCACCAACGCGTCCAACGCATTGGTCAAAAGACGCGTGAAGTACTTGAACTCGTACCCAACACCACCGTCGTGCCGATTGAACGCTGCTCTGGTCACGATGGCACCTACGCGGTGAAATCTGAATACCACGAAATCTCAATGAAAATTGTTCGTCCTGTCGCCAACCTGGTGAAAAAAGATGACTACGATCATTACGGTAGTGACTGCCCCATGGCCGGCCATCAAATTGAAAACGGCATTGGCCGAACCAAAGCGCCAGAGCACCCACTGTCACTGCTAAGAATGGCTTACGGTGTCTAGCATACCTCGTCAGTCACTAACTACTTTAAAGAGAAAACTCCGATGAAAAAAATCCGCCATGAGGACTTACTGAGCCTCGAAGACTATTCCAAAAAGCGTAACGAAATTCGTGCTAATGCAATGACACACAAAGCAAACCGCCGCTTACAAATCGGTGATAACGCCTTTTTATATTTTGAAGACACCACCACCATGCACTATCAAATACAGGAAATGCTGCGCATTGAAAAGATTTTTGAAAGTGCGGAAATAGAACAAGAGCTGGAAACCTACAACCCACTCATACCCGATGGTAACAACTGGAAAGCCACGTTCATGTTGCAATACGACGACATCCCGACACGTCGTGTTGCACTGACCAAGCTATTAGACATTGAAGACAAAATTTGGCTGGAAGTTGAAGGCTGTGAACGCATATATGGAATCGCTAATGAAGATTTAGACCGCAAAGATCCGGAAAAAACTGCTTCTGTTCATTTTATGCGTTTCCAACTGCCCGCTGATGCCGCACTAGCGGTAAAAATGAGCGCAGAAATCAAGTTTGGTATCGATCACGACAATTACAAACACGACGTTGTCGCACCTGAAAACGTACGCATTTCGCTTACTGAAGATCTCAACTAATAAAATATCCTGAGAGCCTATCCCCGTGTCAAGCACTGAGCCTGCTCAGTGCTT
>JAESQP010000126.1 GCA_016765075.1 Gammaproteobacteria bacterium | reverse complement strand
GCAATACCCCGCTATCCTTAAGTCGTTATCTTGGTATCAGTAAAGGTACTGTTTCTCAAACAGCAATAGTATTAGAAAACAAAGGATTGATTGAGAAAGTTCAGGATAAAAATGATCGTCGTATTATCCACTTGCTGTTGACCGACGCAGGCAAAAACGTCGTTAAAAACGCCTTTGCTAATGAGTATTGGAGCAATACCTGTGAACGCCTTCCTGCACAACAGCGCGAACGTATGGCGCAAGACTTGTCGCAGCTACTACTTGAATTGACGCAGCAACACAAAGCCCAAAGCTTTGGTGTTTGCCGAACGTGCAAATACTTTACCTACGAAGGCAGTCACTACACTTGCGGTTTAATGCAGGTTCAGTTGACAGCTAGCGAAACTGCCAAACTTTGCCATGAACACTGCTTTGCCGACGACCAAACTAGCAGCAATTAAAACCAAAACCTACTGCTGCCCCCTCTCGGGACGCTACAAAGCGCCTATGGCACCATCGTAGTCTGGCTCATCGGCGATCTCGCCAACCAACTGCGAAAAGACAACCTTGTTATTGCCATCTAAAGACACTAATGCACGTGCTGTGATGCCCGCTAATGGGCCATCTTGAATCAACACACCATAATCTTTGGCAAAATTACGTGAGCGCATCATCGACAGTGGCACAACATTATCAAGACCTTCACCTTGGCAAAAACGTGACATGGCAAAAGGTAGGTCAGCAGAAACCGTTAATACCACAACATCTTCACGGCTCTTAGCAAATTCATCAAATTTTTTGGTGGAGAGCTGGCAAACAGGCGTATCCAAGCTTGGCACAATACTGATTAACTTCTTCTTACCCATATACGTTGCCAGGTTAACGTCATTGAGGTCCTTATCAACCAAGTGAAAATCAGGGGCGGTACTACCCACAGTCGGTACATCACCGTTGGTGTGTATTTCGTTGCCTTTTAATGTAATGGTCGCCATGGTGCTCTCCTAACCAGATAAAAACCAGATACCGCACTGTAATACAGTACTGTCATAGCAGCAACCACCGATTAATCCGGTGCATAAACTACTGATTTACAAGATTGAATTGATAAATTACAAATTTTTGAATGTGTCACAACTCTCCATGGCACCACTTGCTAAACCTGTTTTAAACCATTTCACTCGTTGCGCTGAACTGCCATGGGTAAACGAATCCGGGCTGACATAGCCTTGCGACTGTTTCTGTAAGGTATCATCGCCAATGGCACTCGCTGCGGTAAGACCTTCTTCTACATCACCGACCTCAAGTAATTGCCGCGTGTTATTGGCATGATGAGCCCAAACACCGGAGAAGCAATCGGCCTGCAATTCCTGTTGTACAGAAAGTTTATTGCCTTCAGTCTCGCTGAGCCTGTTACGAGCGGCATGCACTTTGCCAGATATACCTAATAAAGTTTGTATGTGGTGGCCAACTTCGTGAGCAATCACATAAGCCTGAGCAAAGTCGCCGGGCGCATTAAGTTGATTTTTCAATTGATCAAAAAAAGCCAAATCAATATAGATCTGCTGATCACCAGGACAATAAAAAGGTCCAGTGGCGGATTGAGCCATGCCACACGCTGATTTTACAACGCCACGAAACAAGACCAGGCGCGGTACTTTATAGGTCTTGCCCTGTTGACGAAATAAGGTTGTCCACGTTTCTTCTGTGTCGGCTAAAATAACTGAGACAAAATCCACCAATTCTTTTTCTTCTGCAGTTTCTTGTACTAACCCAGAAGTAGCGGTAGAGCCACCTTGACCAGTAACAAGAGACAATACATTACCAAGGTTACCTGTTGCTAAAAGAAAGCCACCAACAAAAACTGCGGCAATGACTGTGCCTTTAATCCCTAAGAACTTAACGGCCAATGGCAACAGGCGCAATATTCCACCACCCCCCAAGCCGCCTATTCCGCCGCCTATTCCACGGGCACGCGTACTACGCCGATCCTCGATGTTGCTACTTTTACGATTGCCACGCCAACGCATAGTGATTCCTCTTGTTCAACCTAAATAAATCATTAGAGAATATACTCGAGTATAGTTAACGTTACGCTAACCAAATAAAATAAAGAGGCAAAAAATAATTAAGAGAGCTTGGCAGACTCTAATAATGTCTTCACAGTTACGCTATGCGCTTGTGCAAAACCACCGACAAAACGCAGCGATTGTGGGTTTAGCTGAAACAAAACAAAATCACCAAAACTAAATAACTGTTCTGACGCGGGCAGACGTTTTAAATATGTTTGCTTTACCGACTCATACGTTGCGCTATCACGTTCAATGGCTTTAACGTCACCACTGATACTGACCCGTGCTAAGGTTTGTGGATCACCCTCGCCTTTATCAGGCTCAGCAATGATTAAAGAAATTTTAGGCTGCTCTAACATGTGTCGGGTATGCTGCGATAATTTACTAATGTGAATATAAAAAGCGGAAAAATCCTCTGCGTAGGCATAAGCGACCATAGCAGCTAGCGGTTGACCTTTGCTATCGACAGTGGCAAGACCTGCCCAACGTTGCTGGTGAATGAGTGCTGCTAAGGCGAATTTTTGTTCTTGCTTCATGCATACCCCAATATTAGCCAGACTAACCCGGTGGCCAGCTTAGTGAGCGGCCACCTAATAGGTGTAGATGAATATGAAAAACAGTTTGGCCGCCATCTTGGTTGCAGTTCACAACCAGGCGATAACCGTTATCAGCAATGTCTTGTTCTTTGGCAATTTTTTTGGCTGTTAGCACTAATTTACCTAATACTGCTTGGTGTGATTCATCGGTATCGTTAATAGTGGCAATATGTTGCTTTGGTATCACTAAGATATGAATCGGCGCCTGTGGACTAACATCGTGAAAGGCAAAGACATCATCATCTTGATAAACAATATCTGTTGGGATATCACCGTTGATTAATTTACAAAATAAACAATCGGACATAACACCGCCTTATTAATTTAAAACGAATAAACTACTGTTTTAGCGTTTTTAATGTTTGCATCGCCTCATTAGTTAAATGACGACCCGGAATAATGAATAAGCCAGGCACTCTTTGCTTATAATAATGGTAAGTTTCGCCGAATTCAGCAAGTAATTTATTGTCTTCTAACTTTGAACCAATAATAAGGTATACGGTAATACAAATACAACTGAGCAACCAGAGTGCGCTCATATCACGCGTCCAAATAATGATTAAACCAAAGAAATACCAAGGGTGCCGCACATGACGATGCAGCCAGGAAAGTCTAAACCCATCTCCAGCTTGGTCTGCTGTAAGGCCAAGAAAACTGACCACATTATAGCTGCGTGCGACTAGTAAAAATCCGATAATGGCAATGAGTGCCATAACGTTTAAGATTATTTTTATAGCGCCACCATGCTGCCAAAGCGTAGGCGTAGAGTCTTGCCAAATTAAATAGGCAATAGGTGCTAACAATACGCTTGAAGCAATGACGTAGATGAGACGATAACGCTGCCCGCTTAAACCTAGCGTGCTGGCACAATAGTCTTTCAGCGATGTTGATGCGGTCAGTGAATGGATAACAAAATAAAGTAGCCAGGCAATAAAAAGAATAAGGAGTTGACTTAACATTACGTTTAAATCTGCTCACAAGGCCCTTTGCGCAAACCGGACATGAGAGAACGGTGTTTATTTTGCAGTTTGCCTTCGTTATCACGAATTTCCATTGCCATAACGCCAGTAAAGCCTTTGTCGTTGAAGGTGATATTACCAACACCATGCAAGCTACCCTTTTCATCATCGCAATGTAAGATCCAGCCAAGTTGATTATCACTATCGGAAACATCGCTGATGTTGCAATTGGTATTATTGGCGGTGGTGTTAGGAATAGGATCTTCAGGGCTGAGGCATTTTTTAGTACTAAAGGGTACGGGGAATATAGCGCCGTTAATCTCAATGCGCACTTCGGTTTCCCACTCACCCGCTTCAAACTCAACAGCAAAGGCATGGTGACCACAAATAAACAATAGCACCAGACTCAGTAGTGAACTATTCATTACATTTTTCACAACGATATATCCTCCAAAATAAGGCCTATTAAGCAACGTGCCCCCTCAAGGGAGTATTAAACCGAACCCTCGGGGTGCACAATACGTACAACACCGGTATCGACACTGCCATCGGCATTCAGTTGCAACCATCGATAGCCCGCTGCCTGTATGTCATTTTGATGTTGCGCGCTATTGGGTAAAAACTGGCTACAAGTCGATGGCGATGCTAATAAGCGAACACCCTTGCGCTGCTGATCAAATTCCTGATGGACATGACCCCACACTATGGCGCGGGGGGAATCAAAGCGATCTATAATATCAAAAAACGCCTGTTTATTCTTCAATTGCATGGCATCCATCCACGCGCTATCGATATCGACTGGTGGATGATGCAAGGCAATGAGGCTATATTTCGCTTGGGTCTCTTGTAGACTTGCCTCGAGAAATTGCAGTTCATCTGTCGATAGCCGACCAAAATCATGCTTACCCTCGGTTGAATCTAATAATATCAATTGCCAATCGCCAAACTCTACATTATTTTTCAAGTCGCTGAATATTTGATGCATTACATCGATATCGTCATGATTGCCAGGCAATAAATAAATCGGTGTTTTTATTTCCGCCAGCATTTCTTGCAAGCGTTGATAGGCGTTTAGCGCACCATGACTGGCTATATCGCCAGTGATAAACAAGGCATCAAAATGTTCGCTTTTGATTAAGTTGATCACTTGATAAAGCGAAGCATCACAATCAATATGTGATAAACGATCGCCCTTATTATTGCCCAGGTGCAGGTCAGTGATATGTAAGAGTCGTAATGGTTTGCTCATAAAAAATTCAGCTTAAAAATGTTTCAGTTAATTGCGACGATAAGATTTACGATATTCAATATTGTTTTGTCTACACAATAATTATATGATTCGGCAGTGGGTGGAGACTCCCTCTAGAAAATAAAACTAATCCAAAAAATACAGGAGAATAAGACGATGAGTATGATGTCAGAGTTCAAAGATTTCGCAATGCGCGGAAATGTAATGGATATGGCTGTTGGTATTGTCATCGGTAGTGCTTTCGGCAAAATTGTCAGCTCCTTCGTTAGCGATATATTAATGCCACCCATTGGTAAGCTAATGGGTGGGGTTGATTTTACTCAGTTATTTATCAACCTGAGCGACACTACTTATGAGACGCTAGCGGTAGCACAAGAAGCCGGCGCACCAACCCTCAACTACGGTAACTTCATTCAAACCACACTTGATTTTATCATTATCGCCTTCGCTATTTTTATGGTGATCAAAGCCATGAATTCAATGAAGAAAAAAGAAGCAGAGGCACCTGCCGAGCCAGATAAGCCTAGCGATGAAGTGTTATTATTACAAGAGATTCGTGACTCTCTTAAAAAATAATAACTATTTAACGCAAGAGTAAACTCGGGGGTAGTCTGCTACCCTCGACCCTTATCCTAGAGAATCTCTTAATTTTATCAAGCTCACCTACGTATTTTTTAGCGTATAATCGCAGGCATAAACCCCTCGTAAGCGACAAGATCATGATTGATAAAAAACTACTCGATATTCTTGTATGCCCAGTCACTAAAGCGCCTCTAATCTATAATAAGAGAAAAAATGAGCTAATTTGCAAAGCCAGCGCCCTTGCCTATCCGATTCGTGATGGCATTCCGATCATGCTTGAAAGCGAGGCACGTCAAATCAGCCTAGAAGAAAAAGAGCAATTACGCTAATCACTGTCTTATCTCACAAAAGATGCGGCGTGAAGCGCATTCAAAAATACCGTATTCTCAACGTCCTGCTAGTGTGCATACTCTGTACGGCATGCTCAGATTCAATTCAGCTTAACGCGCTTAGCGCAGATGACACTGTGCTTGCCTTTGGTGATAGCCTTACTTTTGGTTCTGGCGCTGCCCCACAGCAAAGCTACCCTGCCCAACTGGCACAGCTCATCAATCGTAAAATCATTAATGCCGGTGTACCTGGCGAAATGACTGCTGAAGGACTTATACGTTTACCACAGTTGCTTGATAAACATGAGCCTGCTTTGCTTATCCTTTGCCATGGTGGCAATGATTTTCTACGTAAAAAGCCGTTAGCAGAAACTCGATCGAATATCGCTGAGATGATCGCTATGGCTAAAAAGCGAAATATTGATGTGGTGTTAATGGCCACCCCGACACCAAGCTTATTTCTTTCTGTGCCAGGTTTTTACTCTGACTTGGCAGATGAATTCAAGATCGCTTACGAAGGTAAAATTATTGCGGATGTTGAATCACAACCTACTTTGAAGTCTGATGCGGTGCATCCTAATGCAGAGGGGTATCGACATATTGCACAACAGTTGGCCAAGATATTAAGACAACATGGGGCTTACTAGTACCATGCCAACCGTATAATGACGGTTTCAGCGAGACGAGAAGCGGTCATGTGCAAGGCGCGCGAGTGCAGGACTAGCCGTAGCTAATTCAAGCGAGCGCAACACAGCAGATGGCCGCTTCTCGTCTCGCCCGAAGGGAGCCATTGAAACAGCCCAATCCGGCGTTACACCCCAAGAGCCTGCCCCGTGCTTGGCACGGGGGCACTTCCTCCGGGGCGCAGCCACTTGCACCCCAAGAGTACTTCCTCAGGAATGCTACCGCATTCCCTCAGGGCGCAATAGAACCACTATTGCTGCATGACTGCGCCTCGCCTAAAGCGCCTACTGTTGGTGCTTTGGACTGTTTCAATGGCTCTGAGACCATCACTATACGATTGGCATGACACTAGCTTTTTTATGTGCCACTTGATCTCGAATGTAAACGGGTAAGGCAAATTCAGCAGTAACGGCTCTGCCTTGGGTAGCCTCTTTAGCTGCAATATAGGCGACATCAAGTGCGCTGTCCTCTACACCTTTACCAAGTTTTCTCACTGCCTGTTGAGTCACCCGTATGTCTTCATACACTTGCCAGCCGTTACCAACCATCACCCACTCATCTTTGCATAAATGACCTTCTAGCCAAGTCACCAGCGCAGGATCAGATACCTGTTCTTCCCCAATGAGCTGGGTGTCTCCTAGTTCAGATGTTTGATACGTACCGTGGTAGACCTGATTCATACGTGCGTCAATGGCCACATAGGCGCGTTGATACCCTTCAGTTCGAAACACACCATGCGCTAGCGCGGCCAGTGAAGATACGCCCACAATTGGGCGATCAAGACCAACGGCAAGTCCTTGAATAATACCCGCAGCGACACGCAAACTGGTAAACGCACCAGGACCACGACCAAACGCTAACAGGTCAATGGTGTTTTTTGCATAGGCGGTTTCATCTAATAATTGGCGAATCATCTGTAAAATAATATCGCCGTGCCCACGACTGGCAATATGCGTGCGAGCATAGCTAGCTACACCGTCAGTTAAGGCGACGGAACAATATTCGCTTGCGCTATCAATAGCAAGAATACGTATCATTAGGTTAGAAGATGTCTTTAATGATTGTCGTCATTAAACCAAGGCCGTCTTTTTGACTCCAGACAAGATTGGCGATCACTTTAAAGCATACCACCACGTTTATTACCACGTGCCCCGTGTCGAGAACGGAGCAGACTCTTGGGGCAGCATATACAGTCGCTTCACTCTCTGAGTCGACAATTTCATAAAGCAGAAAACAGAACCGTAGAATACAGCAACGGCTTAAGAACGGGAATGGGGGTTATCTTCATAATATAAAATTTGATGAACACGCTGCAATAGATATTTTGCATCAAACGGCTTAGTGATAAACCACTTAGCACCCGCCTCGGTAGCCTTGGCCATATCGCTTAGCGAATCTAACGCCGTTAACATCACTACAGGCAGCCCTTTCGACATTTTATGACGTTGCAAACGTGTGCAAACCTCATAACCATCCATCGTAGGCATCATGACATCGAGCACGATTAAGTCATACCTAAATGCGGCGACCTTTTCTAAGGCTTCTTTGCCATTGGCAGCAGTTTCAACATTAAAACCACCACGAGTAAGTACGCGCTCTGTCAGTGTTCTACTTGGTTCATCATCATCGACGACAAGTATATTCTTAGCTGTCACCAACATCCTCCATGTCTTTGTTAGTGCTGGCGTCATACTGCGCCCGATATATATTATATATCGATAGCTACTATGAATTCTTTAGTGCTTCTTAAAACTATTGGACGGAAATGACAAAAACTTGGTCATCTCTATTTTGAACAAAGCCCTTCGGGGTACAGGGGTTTCCTAGCGACATATGCCAATAGAATTGACCGCACAACGACGCCGGTCTAGCCAAATCGCATGATCAAGACGTGCGCCGTTAAACTCAACATTGTTAAACTCAGCATTTGAAAAATCAGCATAAGTAAGGTCTGAATTTTTAAAATCTGTGTTATTTATTAATGAATTACGGAAACTAACCCCAATCATTCTTGAATTTGAAAAGTTCGAATTGTTAATCCGCGCTAGCGTCAACACTGAAAATGACATCTCAGAGTCTGACAGATCCATACCCTCTAAGCTGATACCTGTCATGTTACTACTCTGCAAATTACTGTGCCGCAAACTCATATTAATTAGCTTAAGATTCTGTAAATCACAATAGCTCCAGTTGATTCCTTCTGTCGCCTGCACTGAACAATCAACAGGGTCACCAGTTGCTGCTGGTTTGTATAAGGCCAAATAAAAACCAATAAACACTACAACAGCAAATATCGGTATTATTGCTGCGCTTAATGAATAACGACGAATCAGGCCTGGACGTTGGTGACGATGTTGTCTTTGCTCGATCTCGTCATCTGTTTCAGCGTTACGGCGATCGCTGTGGCTACGCAAATCGGAAGCAACATTGTCTAGCTCACCCATGCGCCTATCATAGCCACCACGCTCGTCTTCCCAACGGCGCAACGCCTCAATATGTTCTTCACTCTCATGCGTTAACTTAAAATCAGCGATGTAGGCAACCCACTCTGGCCACTCACCACACACTGCCCAGTGTGCATTGTCAGCACTTAACTCGGTCTTCACACTAACACGCCCAAGCACGACATAACGTTCGATCAGCCCAACTGGAAATGGGCCAGTCACTACGCCTTTTCGCCGAATATACCAAAGTGGCTCTCTTTTCATCTTAGAGCCTGTTAACACTATAAAGACGGCAGCGACGGCGGCCATTTTTTCGCAGGACAAGGCGTAGCGAGCACCGTGTACTTGTGGTACATAAGCGAGCTACTACGTGCCCTCGGGGTGCAACGCAGGACTGAGGAAAAATGGCTCCGTCCCTTCGGGTTGCGCCCCAAATCGGGCCATGCAGCGTTACTCGTCGTTCATTTAGAACCACTAAATCTCTCTCCTCGCGCCTCGCTTGGCCCGATTTGGGGCACAACGCTGCCGTCTTTATAGTGTTAATAGGCTCTAACAATCTCCGTTGCGTCATGTGCAAGATAGCAATTCGTATTTGGCAAAAAACAATCGTCATTAAATCCTTTATCAGCTTCGTTATCATCTCTAGCGATTAACTAAGGTTTCTAGACACCCAGACCCATGGTTTAGATGCATCGTAAGTGACCAACATCCATTATACGGGGCTACAGACGTTACAGCGACTTTAGGGCTGATCTATGTATATTTATAGCCTCTTCTTGACCTCAAGTATGCAGGAAGAGTCCTCAAGAATAAGCCAGTAACGCCGCTAAATAGACAGTCAGATTACATGGGTAGTCACCGTTCCCATTATAGGGCAGACGACACTAACCACCACTATAACGAGGTAAATGTGCCCGTTGGGGTAGTCACATTCATGGCACAAGTAAAACATTATAATGAAGCACTGCCCAGGCCTAACGAAGGTGCCATAAAATCGCTATCAAAATTTGTTAGCGCCTTTGAACATCTGCGTGATATGCGCGTTCTCATTGTTGACGATACCGAACACAATATAGACCTAGCAACAACGATGCTACGAAGAAGTGGTTTCGTCAATGTTGTGACTGCCAACAATGGCATCGAGGCTATCCACACTTTACAAAAAAGCATGAAAAATGGTGTCAGTGATATCGATTTGATCTTGCTTGATGCCATGATGCTAGGCATGGATGGTTATGATGTCTGCTGTAAAATTCGCCAACACAGCGAGTGGGTTGACATCCCAGTTATCATGCTAACCGCTAACAGTATGTGGCAAGATAATATTGCAATCACTAGCCTTGAATGTGGCGCCTCGGATATTATTTTTAAGCCATTGCGACGCATGGAATTAGTGCCTCGAGTTGTCTCTGCGCTCAATCTGAAATGCGAACGTGACTTAAGAAAATCACGCGAGCATGAACTCGAAACCGAATTGTCTGAACGTAAGATTATGGAGGCACGACTTCAATATTTAATTGGTCATGACGACCTGACAGGGCTATGCAATCGCCGCCGTTTGGAAGAAGCGATTAAGATCGCTGTCATACAAGCTAACGATAATAAACGTTATTCTTCATTATTTTATATCGACCTTGATCAATTCAAAGTCATCAATGATCTTGAAGGGCATGCTGCCGGCGATAGAGTGCTAGTTCTTGTTGCCAATACGTTACGTAAACACATACAGAAAAATGACTTGCTAGCACGAATCAGTTCGGATGAGTACGTTATTTTGGCTAGCGATATCAACGAAGCGCGCACTTTGGAATTTGCTCAAACACTGCATAGCACGCTAAATCAATTATCCTTTAAAACTGATGGTAGGACTTACCATATCGGTGCCAGTATTGGTATTTTCTTAATTGCATCAGGCAGCCAATGTACAGCAAGTGAAGCCTTAGTACGCGCAGACCAAGCCTGTTTCGTTGCCAAAACACATGGCCGAAACATGGTTCATGTCTTTGACGAAAAAGATTCTGAAATGCATATTCTACGCAGCGCAGCGCACTGGGTGCCTATTATTAGAAAGGCATTGAAAGACGACTTATTCTGCCTTGCATTTCAGCCCGTGCAACATATTGTCAGTGGTGAAATACGCCATTACGAAGCACTCATCCGTATGATTGATGACTGTGGCAGCCCGAGTGACTTTATCCCAGTCGCTGAACGTATGGGTTTAATACATGAAATTGATCGCTACATGGTTCGCAGTGTAATTAAAACACTTGCCTCACTGCCTAACAGTCAAAGCAATATCTCATTACATGTCAATCTTTCTGCTCACGCATTTCAAGACCCTACGTTATACGCGATGATTCGCGAAGAAATTCATACACATAAAATTGACCCAAAGCGTTTATTGTTTGAAATAACAGAAACCGCTGCCGTCGCTAATACAATACAAACACGCGAAATGGTCATTAAATTACGGCAACTCGGCTGCCGTTTTACATTAGACGATTTTGGTGCTGGCTTTAGCTCATTTAATTACGTCAAACAATTTCCGGTTGATCAACTGAAAATTGATGGTGCGTTTATTCGCAATCTTGTCAATGACCCAGTAGACCAACTACTGGTAAAATCAATGATCGAAGTGAGCAAATCACTCAACAAAGAAATCACCGCTGAATTTGTTGAAAACCAAGAGACACTTGATCTATTAATTAGTTACGGTGTCGACTACGTGCAAGGCTACTTTATAGGTAAGCCATTACCGTTACCCATTGCTAAAGATTAAGGAGCCTCTGATTTATTCTGGGATAGCGAGATTGTGCCTGAAATATTTCAGATCAAGGCACGAATCGCAGCCAATAGTGGGGCTATTGGCAAGGTTCGCAACGCAGAGCTGGGATATTTCAGGTACAAGATCGTGTTCCATGAATAAATCAAAGGTTCCTTAAGGTGTCTCTGGTGAAATATGCGGGCTAAGGCGTGTAAAGTGGTCAAATTATTCGAAACGAATATCAAGGCCAACGGCTGCTGTGGTCTTATGTTGGCCTGCATGTAAAGCGTGAATTAATACTGCCTCTTCTCGTGCTAAACCACAAGTAGTCATTAATTCCTCAACATCTGTGCCTTTTTCTGCCATACGCATTGCTTGAATATAGGGCCGGTCATCACTGACACTGACATTGATTTGGTCTTGCCTGTCTGCCAGGTAACGTGACTGGCCTTCAATTTTATCTAAGTGCTGACTCACTCCCACAGCCCCAACGCAAAGCGCTGACACATCATTCTGCAAGCCTCTAATCACTTGACGTGCGCCTTGCAAACGTTGATTTAACTGATAATAGCCATACGCTAGCGCGATACTCAGTCCAACACATACTGCAATAATCAACATATCAATAGACATAGTGTTTTAAATCCAATATTTGTTAAGCAAACTCATCAATATGCCCTCGGCTATGGCCATCACGTTTTTGTTTTTTTTGTGCTTTCTGCTGAGAGTTATTTGATTGCTGTTGCTGTCGACGTTTTCGTGTTGTCGATTTTTTCGGCCAAACCGGGCCGATCGATTGCACATCTCGCACGTCGTTCATGGCTAAGATCCATTGCCGCTTTATAAAACGGCAACTTCCCTCCATTCCTGTTCAGATAATAATTTATCAAGCTCAACTAAAATTAATAACTCTGAGCCGGTACTGTTTACGCCTTGAATAAATTGTGAACCCTCATCATTACCCACGGCTGGCGCTGGCTCGATTTCAGAAGCACGCATATAAACAACTTCTGCCACACTATCAACAAAAACACCGACTTCTTTATCGTCTACTTCCATAATCACAATGCGCGAGCCACCATCAGGCTCACGATACTCTAAACCAAAGCGGGTTCTGGCATCGATAACCGTCACCACATTACCGCGTAAATTGATAATACCGAGGACAAATTCTGGTGCGCCCGGAACCTGGGTAATTTCCGTTACTTTAAGTACTTCTTGTACGGCCATTACACTGATACCGTACTTTTCTTCATCTAAACGAAATGTCACCCATTGCAATAGTGGATCTTGAATATCCTGATTAATAGGATCCTGGTATTCATCGTATGCGAGCTCAGCCATTGTCTTACTCCTTTACTCTATCGTGTCGCCAACACGGCTACTGCAAAACAGCTTGTTTAGTCAAAAAATCGACACATTCTCTACTTAAACACTTATAAGCAGAAAATATGCCATTACGTGCAAGGGACACAAGAAGATGCCGTAGAACTCTCGCTCTCTTCATTTTTCTCTCTAAGAATTTTTTCCAATACCCCCTTGAGGGGCGCACCTTGTAATAGGGTTGTTGCAAATTCATCACCATCGATGATTGCCGACATTTGTCCGACAAGCGTACCAGCCAACCAAGCACGTTGCGTGCGATCACTGCGCCAGCACACCTCACGCGGGTCTAGGGTAACCACCTCTAGTATTTCATCACACACCAAACCCCATGCTGAATCATCGATAAGCACGACCTTGGTCGTGCGTGTTTGCCATGATTCAATTTTATGCTGGTATCGTTGAGGCACCAATATATTGGACACATCAACGATCTTTGAATTAGTACCGTTGTTAGGCCAAACACCGATAAAATGCTTGCTATAACCTGGCATAGGAGTCAACTCGGCAAACTGCCAATCGAGAATTCCACATAAATGTGTTAGAGGAATTGCTAACCTCAACTTCGCAATGGTAAATTCCAAGACTTCAAACGGCCTACGCGCCCAGTCTGGTGCGCCTTCGACATAATAATCTTCGCTATCATCAGCTAATGCATCATCAAGTAAGAATTCATTACTGCCAGGTTCAACGCCCCGCACCGGAGTGCAAGGTGCTTGTTCGTTAAGGGTGTTCTCTGGTGCTACGGGCTCATCGTCACTCATTTGCAAGCGTTCTTTACTCGATGAACTTTCACCTGGCGAAGACACATCGTCTTCACTAATAAAGAGTGACTTATCTTGCTTTACAGTGATAGGTATTTGGCTTTCAATCTGCTCGTTAATGTCGCTATCAACTGTGAACGAGTCACTCTCTGTGACACTTTCTAATAAGACATCAAAATAATTGTGTAAAGCCGTATCCTTATCGTCCAATTGCTTGGTCAGTGGCGCTATGCCCTCTTGGGAGGAAAAATTATTTTGTCTCATGACATTGCCCTTTGTTGTACCCCAAAGCTCGATTCTGTCTTTTCTTGAGGGCGAGCGCCTTGTACTCCGAGGGTGCTTTTTAATATCCCCTTGTGAGGTGTACGTAACCGTAAATCATCAGTGAGCAATATCTCGTCCAATACGTCTGCGTAGGCCAGCGCACCACGAGAACGTGGATTAATCAGTGATAAGGGCTTGCCTGCTAGGCTGGCATCACGAAACTGCGTATCAACAGGGATTACATGCGGTGAAATGGTTTTGGCATAATTTTCACGCAGTGTACGCAGGCTATGGATCGATGCGCGTGTACGACGGTCAAACATGGTCGGCAAAATGGTGTAGGTCAACTTCATTTGCCTGGCCTTAGTCACCATTGCCAGGGTATTTAGCATACGCTCCAATCCTTTCAACGCCAGAAACTCTGTCTGTACGGGAATCAATAAATGCTCACACGCTGCCAATGCATTGACCATGAGCAACCCTAACATCGGTGGGCAATCAAGCAATGCGTAGTCATAATTGTCGGACAACTGTGCTAAGCCCTGGCTAATAATCAGCCCCTTGCCGCCACTAGCACCTATCTGGCGATCTAGCGTTGCCATTGCTGTCGCGGCCTGTATCAAGTGCAGGCCATCTATGGCTGTTTCCTGTACTACTGCATCGACACATTGAGGCCCATGCTGAAATAAATGATAAATACTGTTAGCGGAAGTATCCGGGTCACCACCAAAATAGCTCGTCAATGAACCATGAGGATCCAGGTCGAGCATTAAAACGCGCTTACCACGTGATGCTAATATGCCTGCCAAGGTGGTGACAGTTGTTGTCTTGCCAACACCGCCCTTTTGATTGGATACTGCCCATACTTTCATTTCGCTACCCTCAAATCCATTATGATGGCCAAGCTAAAAAATACCTGATAATCCAAAACTATTGATTGTCGTAATATCTGGCTCTACTGTTGCACCCGCATCAATAACGATGACAACACGACGGTTATCTGCACGCCCCTGCTCTGTCTCATTGTTGGTTATTGGTCTGAATTGGCCATAGCCAGATGCCGTCAACTGCAACGGGTCAATCCCTACACTGGCTATCAACCTGACAACACTTGATGCGCGCGCAGTAGATAACTCCCAGTTAGTGGGAAATTGTCGTGTACTGATTGGTATATTATCAGTGTGACCTGCAACCCTTACCGGGTAATCAAAACCACGGATAATATCTGCCAGCTTCACCAATACTGGCTCTGCACTGCGTGCCAACACGGCACTACCACTGGTAAATAGAATGCGTGATTTCAATTCAATTTCCAGCGACAGCCCATCTTTTTTGACACTGACTAATTCTTGCTCAATCAGATTTTCCAAGGCATTTTCAATATTCTCAGCGATCTTATCGATATCGATTTGTTGTTCTTTTTCATGGATAAGGTGGGTCAAAGGCATACGCGGCAATTCAATCATCGCTGTATTAGTGGGATCAAAGGCTGACGGTTGACCACTACGCCCAACATTGACCGGGTTAAGACTACTCGCTGGCGCGCGAAACGCCGCCTCTAATGCATCAGACAAAACCCGGTACTTGCCTTCATTAACGGATGACACTGAATACAACACCACAAAAAAAGCAAATAATAAGGTAATAAAGTCGGCATAGGAGATCAACCATCGATCATGATTTACTGGTTCTTCATGCCTATGTCGCCTGTTTGCTCTCATTATTTAAAGGCCTGTTAACCTAATATGGATCGCAGCGACGGCGGCCATTTTTCCGCCCACCAAGGCACAGCGATCGCCGTGTACTTGTTGTACACAAGTGAGCTGAAACGTAGGCTGGCGAAAAAATGGCCCCGTCCTTTCGGGTTGTGCCCCAAATCGGGCCAGTCGGCGTTACTTGTCGTTCATTTAGAACCACTAAATTTCTCTCCTCGCGCCTTGCCTGGCCCGATTTGGAGCGGCAACGCTGCAATCTGAATTGTGTTAACAGACCCTAATC
>JAESQP010000125.1 GCA_016765075.1 Gammaproteobacteria bacterium | reverse complement strand
TTCCCAGTTAGACGGAAACTTTGGCGTTGCAATCGGGGTATTGTCAGTGTGTCCTTCAACTGAAGCAAAGTATTCATTGCTTGCCATGATAGTAACAATCTCATTAAGGAATACTTGACCCTCTTCTAATAGCTGAGCCTCGCCAAGTGGAAACAGTATTTTATTATTCAATTCGATATTAATCGATTGATAACCATTTGAAATTTCAACTTCACTTGAGGTTAAGCCAGCACTAAGTTTAGCCAATTGCTCATCGACAGTAAGTGCAACCAGGTTGGCTTTTACCAAAATATTTGGGCTTTCTCTATGTGTGGCATTTATGGGTATCGCACCTATTAACTTACTGGTTGGCGATTGATTGATTATCAACCCATTTTCTTGTACTACGTCGTACATGGCTATATCCGTAACGACCCCGGACACTTGTTCAATACTATTATCTGATGACTCATCAACTGCGATGATGGTCTCGTGCTCTTGAGGTACTGCGACTGCGGTTTTTACATGAGAGGTTTGTACTTCAGCACCTATCGATTGTGAAGTTTCGTCAAATAGTGCATCAATCTTAATACCATCGTGACTAGTCACATCATCAACCTGTGCAATGAGTTCATGCACGATAGTGACACTGCCTTCGCCAATAATGGCGGTGACATGTGATATCTCGGATGACATCTCGGCAGTTGTTGCGACCAATGGCTGTTGTCTTACGTTTAACGTTAAGTCTTTTGTCGACACATCAGTGACCAAGATTTCTACTGACTCAGTTTTTTCTATTGGTGTGGCCATGACTTTATCAAGATCACTAACGATTTGCTCATTGTTGCTGGCACCATCCACACGTGAGAAGGCAAATAATAAGACAAAGAAGGTTAATAGCAGTAATAAAATATCAGCATAGCTAACAAACCACGAATCCGTATCACTTGAACCTGAATTGCTACCACCTATTCCATTATTAACACCATCAAACATATCAATGGTGTGAGTCATAGGGTTGTTTTGTTGAAAGTAAGTGGGCATAAGTTGGCCTGATAATTACTGGTTATTGAGACCTTTACACGAGGTAATTGACAAGTAAAAATGGTTAAAATCACCCTGATTTTCGTCGCCTAAAGCGCCTACTGTTGGTGAAAAACTTGCCAAGGCGGACGTATTGGTGGCGTTTTCCGCCTCAATCAGGACGATTTTCCCTCATTTTTCTTTTGCCACTTGCCTCGTGCAAAGGTCTCATTATGTAAGTTAACGTTTACTTAGATTAATGAGCAGGAACGGCAAGATGTGGTACATCGGTTTCAAATTGTTCGTTTTGCATAATGAATGCGTCCATAGATTCTTTAATCATGACTGGATGACGTCGCGCGATCATGCCGTTGATGCCCTCTATCCACATATTTAATAGTATTAGCTTTTGTTGTTGTGCTTGCTCCATTTTCATGGCCAATGGTCTACATATTAGGTTAGCAATGACGATGCCATATAAGGTCGTGGTCATTGCAAAGGCCATAGAACGACCAATTTGATTAATATCGGCACTGTCGAGACCGTAGAGCATATGAACTAAGGCCAGCAAAGTACCAAGCATGCCTAAAGCGGGTGCAAAGCTTGCCATGGTCTTAACCACTTGTATTTTTGCTTGCTCTGTCGAGGCAACTGCGCTGGCACGCCAGTGTAAAATTTTATTGATTTCTTCTGGCTCAACACGATCAACGACCAAGCCTACCGCACTTACTGCGAATGGGTCACCAATTCGCGCTGCCAAACTTTCGGTTAAGCGAATACGGCTATGGCGATAGCTTTCTGCCACAGCTAAAAATCGATCGACTTGTGCTGTAGTATCAAAATGACGTCGTTTAAACAATATGGGTAAGCGACGTATCACGCCGAAGACGTGTTTTCGACGACGGCTAACGCAGGTCGCGCCAATGGTGCCGCCGAGCACAAGCAATAAACCCGGTATATTGAGGTATAAGCTGACTTCTTCAGGTAATACCCAGAACAGGGCAGCCAGCAAACAGAGTGCGCCAACGGCGCTAACAGTGGTGGAATATCGCTTCATACTTCGCCCTTTTTCCGGTTAACAAACAACTGATACCGGACTAGAGCAATTAATATTCCGCAATACGGGGTACGTGCTTAAATATCTCTAAGTCATTGTTTAATAAAGGTGGTTGTTACTAGATACAAATCCAATAATGTAAAAATGCGGCAATGGCTTGCCTAGCCATTGCCGCATTCTCATGCTAAAAAACCGCTGTACGGAGTTTAAGCTACACTTCGTCTTCTTCAATCGCTTTCATGCTAAGGCGAATACGTCCTTGCTTGTCGATCTCTAGCACTTTGACTTTAATCACTTCGCCTTCTGAGAGCTTATCACTGACATTTTCAACACGCTCTTGTGAAATTTGGGAAATATGTACCAAGCCATCCTTACCCGGTAGCACGGTAACAAATGCACCAAAGTCCATGATCTTAGCAACACGCCCTTCATAAATATGCCCCACTTCAACGTCAGCCGTAATTTCTTCAACACGACGTTTGGCAGCGGCAGCGGCATCACCGTCGGGTGAAGCAATACGAACAACGCCGTCATCATCGATATCAATGGTTGCGCCGGTGTCTTCAGTGATAGAACGAATGGTGACACCACCTTTACCGATAATGTCGCGAATTTTGTCAGGATGCACTTTCATGGTCAGAATACGTGGTGCGTACTGTGACAGTTCTTCACGCGAGGTATCAATAACTTTGGCCATTTCGCCGAGGATGAATAAACGCCCTTCCCGTGCCTGGCTCAGCGCAGTCTCCATGATCTCGCGGGTAATACCTTGAATTTTAATATCCATTTGCAGTGCGGTAATGCCTTGCTCGGTACCGGCAACTTTAAAGTCCATATCACCGAGGTGGTCTTCGTCACCCAGGATGTCAGACAATACTGAGAAGCGCTCACCTTCCTTAATCAATCCCATCGCGATACCTGCAACGGGTGCTTTTAACGGCACACCGGCATCCATCATTGATAAGCTGGCACCGCAAACCGAGGCCATGGAGCTAGAGCCGTTTGATTCAGTAATTTCAGAGACGATACGAACAACATACGGATATTCATCCATATTTGGCATAACAGCAGCCACACCACGCTTGGCGAGACGGCCATGACCAATCTCACGACGTTTTGGTGAGCCGACAAAGCCAGTTTCACCGACACAATAGGGAGGGAAGTTGTAGTGAAACATAAAGGGGTCTTTACGTTCACCTTCAATGGCATCAATCATCTGCGCGTCACGACCAGTACCCAGTGTTGTGACGACCAATGACTGTGTTTCACCACGGGTGAATAAAGCAGAACCATGGGTACGTTTTAAAACACCAACACGTACAGCAATGGGTCTCACGGATGTGGTATCACGACCATCGATACGTGGTGCGCCACTCAAGATTTTGTCACGTACGTAAGATTTTTCGATTTTGCTGATCGCGCCTTTCACGTCATCAGCAAGCCAATCATTGATATCGTCAGCGTCAAAATGCGCAACCATTTCCCTACGAATTTCGCCAATACGCTCTTGACGAACAGCTTTTTCGCTAATCGCATAAGCCGCTTCGACTTGACTTGCACAGACAGCGGCAACCGCCGTGTGCACGTCATCACCCGATGGCGGTGCTTGCCAATCCCAAGCAGTGTTACCGACTTCGGCGACGAATTCTTTAATCATGCTAATCACGACTTGTTGCTGTTCGTGACCGAACAAGACAGCGCCTAACATGACTTCTTCTGATAACACATCAGCTTCTGATTCCACCATTAATACGGCTTCGTCGGTGCCAGCAACCACCAGGTCAAGCTGAGAACCGGCAAGCTGAGTAGCCGTTGGGTTTAATAAATATTCACCGTCTTTATAGCCCACACGCGCTGCACCAACCGGGCCAGCGAAAGGCATACCTGATAGTGCCAACGCGGCTGAAGCACCGATAATAGCGGCGATGTCAGGATCGACTTCTTTATCGATTGAAACAACGGTGGCAATCACTTGCACTTCGTTGGTAAAACCTTTTGGAAACAAAGGACGTAAAGGACGATCGATAAGGCGTGATGTCAGTGTTTCTTTTTCGCTGGGGCGACCTTCACGTTTAAAAAAACCGCCCGGAATCTTGCCTGCTGCATAGGTGCGTTCTTGATAATTAATGGTGAGCGGGAAGAAGTCGCGACCAGGATCAGCTTCTTTACGACCTACTGCCGTAACAAATACTTGGGTGTCGTCAAGGCTGACCATAACGGCTGCCGAACTTTGGCGTGCCATCTCACCTGTTTCTAAAACGAGTTTATGCTGACCGAATTGAATTTCTTTGCGTATTGGATTCACAGTTATTTCCCGCGAGATAGTTGCTATGCAGACTTGGAAACGAAAAGACCACCATGGATAAGATGGTGGTCAATATTGGGTTTATAAACTAACAGTACCGTCGCGCTATTTGCGCAAACCGAGACGCTTAATCAAATCGCGATAGCGAGTGATGTCTTCCATCTTAAGGTAGTCCAATAACTTGCGACGCTGACTCACCATTTTTAACAAGCCACGACGTGAATGATGATCATGTACGTGAGCTTTAAAATGATCAGTCAATTGTTTTATACGCGTTGATAATAAAGCAACTTGGACTTCTGGCGAACCAGTATCACTTGCTTCACGTTGATAATCTTTGATAACTTCAGCTTTTACAGCAGCACTCAATGACATAGTAGCCAATACACTCCAAAAATATAATAGAACGATTCTTTTGCGGCGCCATTTTACCCGCCAGGCGCGTGTAAAACAAGGATTTTAAACGGAAAAATGGAAAATACGTCGTGATGCCAGCTGACCATCGGGTCGTTTCTCGCCAAGACCAAAAAAACCTTCGCCAGGGCTATATAAACGCATCAATTCACCGCTGCACCTATCTTTGTTACCTTCAAGCTCAAGGCGCAGGCCATTACGCAGCTTTTGTACGTCACAGTCACTTAAATCTAGGCGCGGCAGATAGCTTAACCCACTGTCTAATGGCAATAATTGGCTATCGAGCTGAGCATAGTTATCCTCTTGCTGCAGCGCTTCTAGTTCAGCAAACGTAGTAAGCGTTTTACCGGTGTAATTTCCCACAGCATAACGACGTAGCGTAACCAAGTGCGCACCACACCCCAATTGCTGGCCGATATCTTCAGCCAAGGTACGGATATAGGTGCCTTTTGAGCAATGGACATCAATGTCGATAATATTGTCGTGATAACCGCAAAAATCGAGTTGATGAATTGTTACAGATCTAGGTGCCCTTTCAACTTCGATGCCCTTTGCTGCTAGCTTGTATAATCGTTTCCCTTGGTGCTTTAAAGCTGAAAACATGGGCGGGATCTGTTCAATATCGCCTCTAAAATCAGCCAGCACTTCTTCAATTCGCGCCTGATCGATTCCTTCGACCGCTGTTTCGCTCAACACATCACCTTCAGCATCACCCGTATTGGTGGTAATACCTAAACGCATCGATGCGCGATAACGCTTGTCGCAATCAATCAAATATTGGCAAACCTTGGTCGCCTCACCGAAACAAAGCGGTAACATGCCTGTCGCCATTGGGTCGAGACTGCCCGTATGACCTGCCTTACGCGCATTAAATAAGCGCTTGGCTTTTTGCAGTGCAGCATTAGAAGTGATGCCTTTTGGCTTATCCAGTAATAAAATGCCATGGATGGCACGACGTAATGGTTTAGCCATAGAGCGAGAGCTACTCTGGATCGTTGTTTGATTTAGACCCATACTCAGGTTGAGCCTTCGCCACATCATCAGCCACCGTTTTTTCAATCAAGGTGGTGATATGTGATGCTCGCTCTATGGATTCGTCATAAACAAAATGCAGCTGGGGAATAACACGTAATAATAGCCGTGACTTTAATTCATGTTTAAAGTAGTTGGCTGCTTTATTAATAGCTTTGACTGCATCAGCACTTTCGTCTTCACCATTAACGCTAGTCAGATAAATCTTGCCCTGTGACAAGTCACGTGTCACATGTACTGCAGTAATAGTAAAAGAAGTAAAACGCGGGTCGCGGCTCTCATTGCGAATCAGGTTTGCTAACTCACGCTTCAACTGTTCTGCGACGCGATCGCTACGATTAAAATCTTTCACTAAATATCTAAATGATTAAAGCGTACGCTGTACTGAGATACGCTCAAAGACTTCAATTTGATCGCCCACTTTAACATCGCTGTAGTTTTTAACACCAATACCACATTCCATGCCATTTTTTACTTCGTTAGCATCATCTTTAAAACGGCGCAGTGACTCAAGCTCACCTTCATAGATGACAACATTGTCACGCAGCACGCGAATGGGGCTGCTACGTTTAACATTACCTTCAATCACCATACAACCGGCGATGGCGCCAAATTTCGGTGACTTAAACACATCACGTACCTGCGCTAAACCAATGATTTCTTCACGTATTTCTGGTGAAAGCATGCCAGATAAGGCGGCCTTAACATCATCAATGACCTCATAAATGACACTGTAATATTTCAACTCCATTGATGCTTCCTGGCATAAACGTCGCGCTGTCGCATCGGCACGCACGTTAAAACCAATGACAACGGCTTCAGAAGCTAAAGCCAAATTAATATCAGATTCATTAATGCCACCAACGCCACTGGCAATAATCTTAACTTGCACTTCGTCAGTTGAAAGTTTGTTCAAAGAATCTTTCAGTGCCTCAACCGAACCCTGCACATCAGCTTTAAATAAGAGATTGAGAATACCAACTTCTTCCTTGCCCATGCTATTAAACACATCATCCAAACGTGCAGCATGTTGTTTGGCCAATTTAAGGTCGCGGCTTTTAATCTGCCGTGATTCGGCAATATCACGTGCAACACGTTCTTCTGCAACGGATATTGCATCATCACCGGCATTGGGTGTACCTGATAAACCCAGCACAGCAACAGGGGTAGAAGGGCCAGCAAAATTAACTTCTCGCCCCTCCTCGTCATACATGACACGAACAGAACCGTGCTCGTTACCACAAAGCAGAATATCGCATTTCTTTAAAGTGCCACTTTGCACTAAGATGGTAGCAACGGGACCACGGCCACGGTCCAATGCTGACTCAATAACGACACCGCTAGCGCGTTGATCTACTGCCGCGGTAAGCTCCATTAATTCCGCCTGCAACAGGATTGCATCAAGTAAAGCATCAACACCATCACCCGTTTTAGCCGAAACATTAACGAACATTACATCGCCACCCCAGTCCTCAGGAATAACTTCGTGGGCGCCTAATTCTTGTTTAACACGATCTGGGTCAGCGTCAGCTTTATCCATTTTATTAATGGCAACAATCATTGGAACATCAGCTGCTTTAGAATGCTGGATCGCTTCAATCGTCTGTGGCATCACGCCATCATCAGCAGCGACAACCAAAATAACAATATCAGTCGCTTGCGCACCACGGGCACGCATGGCAGTAAACGCCGCATGTCCTGGTGTATCAAGAAAGGCAACCATGCCTTTATCCGTCTTTACACGGTAAGCACCAATGTGCTGGGTAATTCCACCTGCTTCACCCGCAGCGACTTTGCTGCAACGAATATAATCAAGTAATGAGGTCTTACCATGATCAACATGACCCATAATGGTAACCACGGGTGCGCGTGGTTTTTTCTCAACGCCATTGTCTTCAACAGCCAGCACAGACTCTTCATGCTTAGTCTCGTTGAGCATTTTAGGGGTATGCCCCATATCCTCAACAACGACTGCTGCTGTTTCTTGATCCAACACCTGGTTAATGGTGGCCATCGTACCCATGCTCATCAAATACTTAATAACTTCAGCAGCCTTAACCGCCATACCTTGAGCCAAATCAGATACGGTAATGGTTGCAGGAATAGTGACTTCACGCGTGATAGGAGCCGTTGGCATAGCAAAACCGTGCTGTGTATCGCCCGTAGAGATAGCACCACTACGGCGTGCTTTACGTATCGGTTTACGCTTACGCGCTGTTTTATTTGAAGCGATATGCAGTTCTTTTTCGCCACGTTTGCCAGCACGACCAGAAGGTTTATTGCTGCGTTTTTTGTCTTTACGCTCTTTTTTATCTGTCGCTGCGGGCGCCGCCACAGGCATGACAGGCTCTGGTTGCTTGGCAGCAGGAGCTTCCACAACAAGCTCTTTGGTTTCTGACTTCGGCGCCACTTCAGGCTCTTTCTCTACAATCGGTGGCGGTGGTGGTGGCGCAGTTTTTTCAAGCTCACGTTGACGCTCTTCTTTTAAAGACTTAAGGCGCTCTTCCTCTTCTGCCAACACTTCCTCACGTTTAACATAAGTACGTTTTTTACGTACTTCTACATTAATCGTTCTACTACGATTTTGTGTAGCACGGCCACCCGCAGAGGTGCGAGGCGAGACAACAGGCTGGCGAATTTCACTGACAGCTTTACGTTTCAATGTAATACGACTAGGGCCAGCTTCAGCTTGACTCTTGGCACCATGTAAACCACGCAAATAAGTCAATAAAGCTGTTTTTTCTTTGTCAGTGATTTTGTCATCCGCTTTTTCAGTCTTTATACCGGCACTACTTAATTGCAATAACAAGCGATCGATGGGAATCCCAACAACATCAGCAAATTCTTTTACAGTTACATCAGTCATGGCTGCTGTGTTTCCTCCTCAGCAAACCACGGCGCACGCGCAGTCATAATCAGTGCAGCAGCACGCTCCGCATCAAGGTCATTGATATCTGTTAATTCATCAACAGACTGTTCTGCCAAATCTTCTTGTGTGACGACACCACGCCCGGCAAGAATGTGTGCCAAACGTTTATCCATGCCATCAAGATCAAGTAAGTCTTGTGCGGGTTTCGTGGAAGAAAAAATTTCTTCGTCAGCAATGGCTTTAGTAATCAATATGTCACGTGAACGTCGGCGCAGTTCTGTTACTGTATCTTCGTCAAACTCTTCGATTGCTGCCATCTCAGACTCAGGCACATAAGCAATCTCATCCAATGTAGTGAAACCTTCTTGCACCAGAATCATAGCCACATCTTCATCAACATTTAGTTGCTCGGCAAACATTGCTTGCGTCACCTCAGCCTCGGCCTCACCTTTAAGTTGAGCGTCAGTCTCATTCATGACGTTAAGTTCCCAGCCCGTCAATTGGCTCGCTAACCGAACATTTTGACCGCCGCGACCAATAGCTTGGGATAGGTTGACTTCACTTACCGCAATATCAACACTATTTGCATCTTCGTCAACGATAATAGAGGTAACCTCTGCTGGCGCCATCGCATTGATAATAAACTGCGCAGGACTTTCATCAAATAAAATAATATCAACGCGCTCACCTGCCAGCTCATTGGACACGGCTTGTACACGTGATCCACGCATACCGACACACGCACCAATTGGATCAATTCGCGAATCGTGTGAACGTACAGCAATTTTGGCACGCGAACCTGGGTCGCGTGCTGCACCAATGATTTCTATCAGCTCTTCACCAACTTCGGGTACTTCAAGCTTAAATAATTCAATCAGCATTTCTGGCGCAACGCGACTCATAAATAATTGTGGCCCGCGCACTTCAGCCCGAACATCTTTTAAATAACCGCGAATACGGTCACCCGTACGAACGGCTTCACGTGGAATGAGGTCTTCTCGCAAAATTACCGCTTCGGCATTACCCCCTAAATCGACAATAACATTGCCACGATCAAGACGTTTGACAACACCAGTAAGCAGTTCACCGACACGATCTTTATATGCCTCAAGCACTTGGGCACGCTCTGCTTCGCGTACTTTTTGCACAATAACTTGCTTAGCAGCTTGCGCCGCAATACGGCCAAACTCAACGGAGTCCATTGGCTCTTCAATATAGCCATCAACGTCAACAGAAGGATCTTGTTTGCGCGCATCAGCCAGGCGAATCTGCCGCTCCGGCAATTCAAGCTCAGCTTGCTCATCATCGATCGCTAACCAACGGCGAAAAGTCTCGTAATCACCTGTTTCACGATCAATAGCAACACGTACATCGATATCCAGACGATTGCGTTTTTTTGTCGCAGCCGCTAAAGCTAACTCGATGGCCTCAAAAATGACCTCCTTACTAACCCCCCGCTCATTAGAGACGGAATCGACAACCAGCAAAATCTCTTTGTTTATCACCTTAGAACCTATTAACGTAATTTAAATCATAGCATTGCAGCTATTTAAAGCTGGGCCACCAAACGTGCCTCATTAATCATCGACCAATCGATGTCATAGGCTTCCCCGTCAACATTAACGACAACGCCCGTTTCACTAGTCTCTGCCAACTCACCCGTAAAGTTCTTACGCCCAAGCACAGCAACACTAAGCTTTAAACGTATGACTTTGCCAACAAAACACTCAAACTGTGACGGCGCAAACAATGGTCGGTTCATACCTGGCGATGACACTTCCAGCGTATACACTTCACGAATTGGGTCTTCAACATCCAAAACACCACTAACCTGATGGCTGACCTTGGCACAATCATCAACATTTATTCCGTTTGCAGTATCAATATAAACTCGTAGCACACGCTGACCTGACTCAGACACATACTCAGCCCCAACAAACTCGTAACCAAGCCCCGTTACTACAGGCTCAATACACTCGCATACTCGTGGTGGAGCGCTACGCATCTGCCATCAACCTCTCAAAGAGCCTCTGATCAATTCATGGAACACGATCTTGCGACTGAAGTATCCCCGCTCTTCGTTATACCCCAAGGGCACTTCCTGCAGGGCGCGAACCTTGCTAATAGCCCCGCTATTAGCTGCGATTCGCGCCTCGATCTGGAATATTTTAGTCGGCAATCTCGTTGTCCCAGAATTGATCAGAGGCTCCTTAAACGAAAAATAGGCCTAAAGGCCCACAAACAAAACTACTTTTGGAAACTCGCACATTATAGGAAATTTGGGAAAAAATACAATAGCTTAAGATGAATTGAAAGCGTGTTCACCTTATTATTTGTCTAGACATGCCGATTGAGAGGAAATAAAAAACGTCAGTTGTTTAGAAAAAAGGGGGTTAGTGGGCGAGAAAGCTTAATTCGTTGTTGGTAGCGGGAGTAAGGTTTGAACCTACGACATTCGCCCGTTTCTATGAAAACTGAGTCCGACAACTTTGTCGGGCTCATGACCCGAAGGGGTGTGCCCGCATAATCGTTGTTGGTAGCGGGGGTAGGATTTGAACCTACGACCTTCGGGTTATGAGCCCGACGAGCTACCAAACTGCTCCACCCCGCAACGAAGCCGCGAAGTATAGAGGGAGAACCATCACTATTCAAGCAATTATTGCCGATTCTTTGCTCGTCGCCGTAACAAAAGCAACCGCGTAATGTCGTTCATCAGCAACACTGATATAGACGTGCGCAATACCCTTATCCGCAGCGATCACGCCTGCCTGACCAAGCAACTCTACCGTTGGCCGGCCTAGCTCATCATGCTTGACGGAGATATGGGACGGTCGAACACCGTGACGAAAACCGATACCCATAGCCTTTACTGTCGCTTCTTTTGCTGCAAAGCGTTTAGCTAAAAATGCAGGCGGATGAGACACAGACTGATATTCGCGGAACTCAGCCTCGCTCAACAGCTTACGAGCAAAGCGAGCACCAAAGCGGGTAATGGCCTTTTCTATTCGCTGAATATCAACGATATCTGTACCCACTCCGATAATCATCGGCCTCGCGCCTCAAGCATCAAGCTGCGCATCTCACGTACAGCTGGCTTAAGTCCGGCAAACAAAGCTCGGGCAACAATTGAATGTCCAATATTCAATTCATTAATACCGGCCAGAGCTGCAACGGGTTTAACATTCTGATAATCAAGCCCGTGTCCCGCATTGACAATCAAGCCGGCTTGTAAGCCGTGTTTCACAGCATCAGCGATACGAGCCAATTCATGCTTACGTTCTGCAGGCGTTTTTGCCTCAGCATAGTGACCGGTATGAATTTCAATCACTGGCGCAGCCGCTGCTAGCGCGGCGTCTATCTGTGCTTTATCGGGGTCAATAAATAACGACACCTCAATATCAACAGCTGCCAACGCAGCACAGGCATCACGTACACGACCAATATGCGACAACACATCCAGCCCGCCCTCTGTCGTTAATTCTTCTCGGCGCTCTGGTACGAGACAACAATGCTGCGGTTTTACTTGGCTAGCAATGGCGATCATCTCATCGGTAACTGCCATTTCAAGATTCATGCGTGTCTGCAAAATCTCTTTGAGCAAGCGCACATCACGGTCTTGAATGTGCCGGCGGTCTTCGCGCAAATGTAGAGTAATACCGTCGGCACCAGCTTCTTCTGCTTCAATGGCTGCTTGTACAGGGTCGGGATAACTCCCCTGCCTTGCCTGGCGTATCGTCGCAATATGGTCGATGTTAATACCAAGTAAAAGGGGAGCTACTTTAGTTGCCATTGCCTTAGTTGCCATTATTGACCTCATGCTGTGGCAATTTAGCCAATTTCGTCGTATTACGATAATGCTGAAATAAGCGGCGACTGCGCAAGGGTTTGTCGCCCAGGTGATACGCCAAAGCCTTTCTTAATAAGCGTTTAGCATAACGCAGTTCGCTAGGGGTACTTAACTCGCGCTGCCGCAATGCCAACAAAGCCGCACCACTAATTTCGACCTCAACACTGGACAGAGCGACTGAATTATCATCAATGCGAACAGGGCCGCGTGAGGGGTGATAATAATATTGATGTTCGGTGCTAATCATTGCGCCCGTCTCAGACTCATGATCAAGCATCAATCCATAGCCTAACTCCGCCAGAAGATCCATTTCAAATAAGCGTAAAACCTGTTCTTCTTTGCCACTAATAATATGTGTTTTTTGGCTAGCAATATGGCCAAGCAGTTTGTCATAGCAATGATACAAAGCAACATGGCTATCTCCGCGCCCCATCGCTCGCATGAGCAATTCATTAATGTATAAGCCAATAATTAATCGTTGACCAACCATAGTAAATGGTAGGCTTTTTTCTTCCGCAGAAGACAAAGTAAACATTTCACCGCGACCGACCCACGATACGAGTAAAGGCTGGAACGGTTGTAAAATACCACGGTAGCGACATTTCGCCGCTTTGACGCCACGCGCAACAACCGTGACCCGACCGTGTGTTTCGGTAAAAAGCTCAACAATAGCGCTGGTGTCACGATAAGGTCGCGAATGTAAAACAAAGGCGGCAATCGTTGAAACCGTATTATTTCTGTTAGACATGTTGTAAGGGAGTCGCTGATTTATTCTGGACAAAGTAGATTGTGGCGGTTCTCAAACTCAGTCTTTATAGCCGAGGCTTTGTAAGGCACGTAAGTTGTCACTCCAACCACTCTTCACCTTTACCCATAGCTTTAAAAAAACCTTACAACCAAATAACGCTTCCATATCTTGCCGCGCCGAACGTCCAATTTCTTTAAGAACACAGCCACCCTTACCGACCACAATGGCTTTTTGCCCTTCTCGTTCGACCCATATCAAGGCATGAATATGCGTAATGCCATTCTCTTCGCCAAACTGCTCAATCTCTACGGTCATCGCATAGGGAACCTCTTCACCAATACGACGCATCAGCTTTTCTCTAACGATTTCTGCGGCGAGAAAACGAGCGCTACGATCGGTGAGCTGATCTTCTGGAAACAGTGCTTCGTTTTCAGGTAAATATTGTATGATGGCTTTTTCAAATGCCTCGATATTGATATCTTTTTTTGCTGACAATGGCACAACATCACTGAATTCACGTTTGTTAGATAATCTTTCAATCTCAGGTAATAACTGATTTTTATCCGCCATCGCATCAATTTTATTAATCACTAACACAACCGGTGTCTTGATCGAGCTTATACTTTTTAGTATTAGCTGTTCATCTTCCGTCCAAATACCAGGATTCACCAACCAGGCGATCACGTCAACATCATTGAGCGTATTCAATGCGGTTCGATTCATATAGCGGTTCATCGCCTTCGATGCATTAACGTGCAAGCCTGGCGTATCGATATATAAAATTTGTGCTTGATCGCTTGTCTTAACGCCCAATATCGAATGCCGGGTCGTTTGTGGTTTACGTGAGGTAATGCTCAATTTTTGACCCATCGCACGATTAAGCAAGGTCGACTTACCGACATTAGGTCGGCCGACAATGGCAACATAGCCGCAACGAAATATCATAAGTAAAATATCATGTGAGCATACTAAGTTTTAGCGTTAATACTAATGGGTTTAATCAACCTTTAAACGAGCTAACATTGCCGCAGCAGCAGCCTGCTCAGCCTTTCGTCGAGAACGACCTTCACCGTTAACGGCGCCCTCCAGCAGGGCATCCATTACACATTCAACATTAAAGAGTTGTTCATGTCCTTCACCAATAATGTTAGTAACAGTATAGTTAGGTAATGAGAAACCACGTGATTGCGCATATTCTTGCAAGCGTGTTTTAGCATCTTTTAATGCGTCATCAAGACTAAATGTTTCATACTCGCGCCGATACAAGTGCCGAATAAATTCTTGACTAGCAGCAAAGCCACTATCGAGATAAATGGCCCCAATCAACGCCTCAATTGTTCCAGCAAGAATGGAGGAACGACGATGACCGCCACTTTTCATCTCGCCTGAACCCAGTATGAGATGCTCGGCAATATCAATCTCACGTGCCAATTTAGCTAAGGTGTCGCCTTTCACCAAAGCAGCACGCATACGACTAAGCTCGCCCTCATCGGCTTGTGGAAAACGCAAATACAAATCATCGGCTACGATTAAATCCAACACTGCATCACCTAGATATTCCAAACGCTCGTTGTTTTTATTGCTAGCACTACGATGTGTCAACGCCAAAACAAATAACGATTGGTCAACAATGCGATAATTAAGCAATGCTTCCAGGGTCTTGTAATTAAACTCAGAAGGCAATTTCAACGAGAGGAAATTTCGATTTCTTTATTGAACTTGGCAATGACATCAACGTTACCCATCATTTCGACGCGATCTTCATAATCCAAGGTAACGGTAAAACCTGTCTTTGTCTTTTTAATGTCAAAGTCATCTAATTTTACACGCTTGACATTATCGATCTGCATGGTCGAGGTGAGACGTTTAACAATAGCGCTTTTGTTCTCTAATGGTTCATCTGCCAATCGCGTCATAATTGAAGAAACGCTGAAGTATTCATAATAAACCGGATACAAACGCAAAATAATGGTGACAAAAAATGCAATCAATGCCAATAGAATTATTAGACCTAAAAAACTAAACCCCTTCTGCTTATTTGTCGTTAGCATAATATTGCCTCTATGGTCATTGAATGGAATTACCTATACGACTAAAGGATGAAAAATTCATCCAGATAAAAAACGCGCGGCCAACTAAATTTTCATCCGGCACAAACCCCCAAAAGCGGCTATCGTTACTGTGGTCACGGTTATCACCCATGACAAAGTATTCACCTTGCGGCACCATAAATGTATTGAGCTGCGAACGCCGCCGACTATCGAGTAAGATCTCATGCTCTCTACTACCCAAAACTTCTTTGAATACCAGTGCGCCTTTCATTTCATTGCTATCAGCCCAGCCCGGATAGACTCCCATTTCATCCAATTTGATTGGATCACCATTGACATAAAGTCGTTTATCTTGGTAATGGATTTCATCTCCTGGTAAGCCCACCACACGTTTAATATAATCAATGTTCGGCTCTTTAGGATAGCGAAACACAACCACATCACCACGCTCAGGACTGCCTAAGTCAATTAACTTTTTATCAATCACTGGGAGCCGAATGCCATAATCGAATTTATTAACCAATATAAAGTCACCATCCACCAAGGTTGGCATCATTGATCCGGAAGGAATGCGAAATGGTTCAAAAATAAAGGAACGAACAATAAATACAATGAGAATAACTCCAAAAATGGAGCGTGCGTAATCAATAATAAATGGCTCTTTGAGCAGCTCAGCTTCGTTGTCACTGGGTTCACGCTGCTCACTCTCCACTTTCTTATGTAGCGCCCAACGCTTACGTCCTGCGCCCAGCAGATCGAAGCCCCATATCACACCACTAACAAGTAATACGCTCAGCATAATCGCAGCAAAATCAAAGTGCATTACTTCCTCCCTACCTGCAAAACAGCGAGAAAGGCTTCTTGTGGTATTTCAACAGAGCCTACTTGCTTCATACGTTTTTTACCTTCTTTTTGTTTTTGCAATAACTTGCGCTTACGTGATATATCGCCACCATAACATTTTGCTGTCACATTCTTACGTAAGGCTTTAATTGATTCTCGGGCAATAATATGATTACCAATAGCTGCTTGTATCGCCACATCAAACATCTGTCGCGGAATGAGTTCTTTCATTTTTTCTGTCAATTGCTTGCCACGTGAATAAGCTTGGTCACTGTGCACAATCGATGATAAAGCATCGACTCTCTCACCATTAATCATAATATCGATTTTAACCAGGTCAGCAGGTTCAAATCGTATAAAGTGGTAGTCGAGCGAGGCATAACCTCGACTGACCGATTTCAAGCGATCAAAGAAATCGAGCACCACTTCATTCATTGGCATTTCATAACTTAAAGCCACTTGATGGCCGAGATATTCCAGGCGTTTTTGAACGCCACGCTTTCCCACACACAAAGTAATCACTGCACCAAGATAAGTTTGCGGAACAAGAATGTTGGCCAAAATAATCGGCTCAGCCAACACATCAATTTTATTAACTGCTGGCAGTAACGCGGGATTATCTACCATGATAACTTTACCATCGGTTTGCGTTACTTCAAAAACTACTGTCGGTGCGGTAGTAATCAGTTCTAACTTATATTCTCGCTCAAGACGTTCTTGTATAATTTCCATGTGTAACATGCCGAGAAAACCGCAGCGAAAACCAAAGCCCAATGCTTGAGAGGTCTCTGGCTCATAAAACAATGACGTATCGTTAATACGCAATTTGGCTAGGGCATCGCGCAGATCTTCATAATTTTCCGAGCTTATTGGGAATAAACCAGCAAAGACCTGTGGCTGTACTGTCTTAAAACCAGACAGTGGCTCTGTCGCGGGATGGTCGTTATCGGTGAAGGTATCCCCTACTGGCGCACCATCAACTTCCTTGATGCCAGCAATAACAAAGCCCACTTCACCCGCATTCAAGACATCTTTGTGCAAGGGTTTAGGTGTATAAATACCAACTTTATCGGCAATGTAACTACGCCCTGTTGACATTACTTTGATGCGTTGTCGTTTTTTCAAGCAGCCGTTTACAACACGAACCAAAGACACAACACCAAGATAATTATCAAACCATGAATCAATAATCAATGCTTGCAGTGGCGCATCAGGGTCACCCTTTGGCGCAGGGATACGTTTCACCAATTGTTCTAGTAACGCATCAACGCCAACACCAGTTTTAGCGCTAACACTGAGTGCATCATCAGCAGCAATACCAACAATTTCTTCTATCTCGTTGATGACCCTTGCTGGCTCAGCCGCAGGCAAATCGACCTTATTCAGCACTGGAATTACTTCAAGCCCCAGATCGACTGCGGTATAACAATTAGCCACGGTTTGCGCTTCAACGCCTTGCGCTGCGTCAACAACTAATAGCGCACCGTCGCAAGCAGCTAACGAACGTGACACTTCATAGGAAAAATCAACATGCCCTGGCGTATCAATAAAGTTAAGTAAATATGTTTGGCCATCGGCTGAGGTGTAGTTGAGTGAGACACATTGCGCCTTAATGGTAATGCCGCGCTCGCGCTCAATGTCCATGGAATCGAGTACTTGGGCACTCATTTCACGCTCACTAAGCCCACCACAAATCTGAATAAAGCGGTCAGCAAGTGTCGATTTACCATGGTCAACATGAGCAATGATTGAAAAATTACGGATGTGCTGCATTGGAAAGAACGAAGAGCCCTGAAAAGGGCTCATCTTAAACGATATTACGGTTTAGCGACATCTAAACCTAAGGAACCTCTGATTGTGTTCTGGCCGAAGTAGATTGCGCCTGAACCCTATTATAATTAAAGAGTCATGACTTATTCAGAGCTTCTCTAAGCCTTACCTCAATTTTGCCGCACAACATAACGAACACATCTTATCTATCTTCAACCTTCAGCGCTAAAAACAGCGGGCCGCCATTGCGTTGAACTAATAACGGCACTGATTTCCCCTCTGGCAACGCATCGACTAAATTACGGAACTGCTTGGCGCTCTTAACATCAATTTGGTCAATTTTAAGAATAATATCGCCTTTGCGAATGCCTGCGCGCGCAGCGGAGCCTCGACTTATCTCGCTAGTGATAATACCCTGCTTGCCAACTTCTGCTTGCTTACGTTGCGTAGATGTCATATTCGTCACAACAATGCCGATACGATCAACATTTTTAGTGCCACTTTGTGGGTTCTTGTTAAGACTTGCCGGCTGAGCTTGTGCTTCACTAGGTAACTCACCAATCCTTACATGTAATACTTTTGGTTTACCCTCACGAATAATATTAACTTTAACCTGATTACCTACCTTTACACGGCCAACTACTGGCGGTAAAGAGGAAGAATCAGGCAAGGAGCGGCCAGCAAATTTCACTATCACATCGCCAACATGAAACCCTGCGGCTTCTGCTGGGCTATCAGGCAACACACGTGACACCAAAGCGCCTTGTGGTTTTTCCATACCAAATGACTCGGCAAGGTCGCGTGTCACATCTTGAATCAAAACACCTAACCAACCTCGCGTTACAACCCCTGTATCACGTAACTGATCACTCACTTCAACGGCAAGGTCAATAGGAATCGAAAATGACAGCCCCATAAAACCACCCGTACGGCTAAAGATCTGCGCATTAACACCAACAACCTGACCTTTCAGATTAAACAATGGCCCGCCAGAATTTCCGGGGTTAATCGCAACGTCGGTTTGAATAAATGGAACGTAGTTTTCACTCGGCAGGCTACGTGATTTAGCACTAACAATACCTGCGGTAACGGTATAATCAAAACCAAAGGGTGAGCCAATCGCAAGCACCCATTCGCCAACCTTAAGATCATCAGGGGAGCCTATTTCAACCACAGGTAAATCTTCATCGGCATTAATCTTCAATACCGCAATATCGCTGCGTTTATCACTACCAATAACTTCAGCAATAAACTCGCGGCGGTCATTCAGCCTAACGATCACTTCATCCGCGCCATCAACAACATGGTGATTGGTTAGCACGAACCCTGCTTTATCAAAAATAAAACCAGAGCCAAGTGAACGTGGTCGAAATTCTTTCAGTGACTCTTCTTTATTACCGTTACCCTCTTCATCAAGAAAACGTCTAAAAAAATCATTAAACGGACTACCTTCTGGCAAACCAGGTATCAAGTGGCTATTGCTACGCTCGGAATTACGTTTGATTTTCTGCCGGGTACTTATATTGACTACGGCAGGGGCTGCTTGCTCAACTAATTTAGTAAAATCGGGTAAGCCACCCACAGCTGCATTCGATAACATCGGTATTGACATAAGCAACACAAGAAACCCAACAACAGAAAACTGCTTCACTTTTAATACGCTCATTTAATATTAACCTTCAAAATAAAATGCGTTAACTATGACAAGCTAACGTCACCTGCATCAACAACACTGCTAATAATAGGCTGGTAGCGGCTATCCTCAGCGATATGCCGTGAAAATCGACGCAACCACCACACTCCAAAAAACAAACCGAGCAATGCAAAAATGGCGGTCACTGCCTCTGTATAGTGAACAAACATGAGGGCAAAAAAGTATTTGCCAAGCATTGCGCCAAAGAAAAAGCCGAATAGAGGAGCCATATACACTATAAATGAACCGCGCAGTAACGCTGCCGAATCGAGCTGAATAATAACCGTATCACCAACACCAACCGATAATGGGTCTATGACTTGAACCCTACTACGGCGAACACCCAAAACTTGAGCCAAAACTGCTGACCCACAACCTTTGCGCAAGCTACAACCACCGCATTGCGTCTGCCTTTCTTTTTCAATCCAGGCAATACCGTCAGCAGTCTCGATTACGCGTGCGATTTCTTCCATTAATGTGTCACCCCAAGAACCTGCCCCCGCGAAGGCGTGGGGGCACTATCTGGCACCCTCGAACTCATTCTCGCTTGAATGACAGCATCACCAATACGTTTTACAGTAAGCGGTGGTACTTCGCCAACAACCGTAATATGGTATTCATTAATAACACGACCATAAGCACTTAAGGCTCCAGAACGTGACGCGCCTATTAAATCATTGCCCGAATTTTTAAATGGCTCGATATATATTGACACCGATGCCAAACCATCGGTGACCATTAAATAGGCAATCGATTTTTTTCCACCCAGCGAAACTTGATCCTGACTATGCGTACGCCAAAAGCCAAGTGGGGAGCCAGAAATACGCCAAAATGCTTCTTGGTTATCAGTCATCGCTGATTGCTCTTGGGGTACCACGACATTTTTACTGGCAACCTCCAGATCTTGTTCGTATAACACTGCCTCAAGCAATAACTCGGTTGGTTCCGCCATTAACTCAATATCAGAAAACATGATGTGTTCGATAACATCACCCTTTTCATTCAATAACTGAGACCGCGTCAGAAAACCAGTTTTAACATCCATCCAAAGGCGGTAACTATAACGATGTTTATCCAAAGGCAAAATAGTCATCACCTGGCTTTTATACCCTGCAACACGATCTATTTCAGCCAACTCAAATGTATAGTTCTCTAATAGACGTTCCAAATTAGCATTAATACGCACTGCCAAAGGAATATCACGCCCACCTTGGTCAATAAGTAGAGGTGACCCGAGATTCATCAGATAGACATTGCCGTTTTGGTCGCGTATCAACTCCTGGTCTTCACCACTAAGGCTAATAATTCGCTCGCGTGAACCATTGTTTCCCACAACATGGATAATCTCCATCAGCGATGTTTTACCATCACGGTTATAAACAAATCGGCCTTTATAACTCAGCGCCGTTGAGGCTACCGACATGCGCTCGAGCCAGTTTCTGATTTCCGCCGAGGAATTAACTGAGGAATTCGCAAGCGCCAAAGGGGAAACAATACAACAGGATATCAGTGCGATGATGGCGACGAGCCGTAAGCGGTTAATGAAAATACCCTTTATACCGATTGCAGAGAATGTGAAACTAAACAAGAAATCTAGCGCCTATCCTGAAATTTAGCCGAACGAACATAGGGCAACAAACCATCATGCATGGGATAGCTACGTGAACGAACAGTGTGGTTAGCTAAATACACGGAAAGTTGCGCATGGTTAACCATTGGCAGCGCATCAGCTGCCACAAATGGTGTTCTCGTCTCTGGCGAAGTGTTCGGCTGAGCATCTAACTGCGCCAATGTTGGCAGATCAAAGGTGGCACTACGCTCTATTTGTGTCACGGTGACCACCGCAACAACCAAAGCTGCGGCAGCAACAAAACCGTATGCAGGCTGAAAGCCAAAAGCGAATAGTGATTTTTTTTCGACCCTGGCATGATTATCAATTTTGGCGTGGCCGCCAATCTGGTGCGTGGGTTCTTGTGATATCGCATTGCGAACGCGATCAAACAATGCAGGTGTCACTTCGTCAGGCAAATTATTCCTAAGTGTGTCACGCATAAGATGGTAGCGCTGCCAAGCCTGTCTTGCTGGGGCATTATCTATCAACGCATCAGTGACACGGCTTCGATGACTTGCATCAAGTTCGCCATCAACCATCGCCGACATTAATTCGTCTAACTCTTTTTTCATTGTCTAAACCACCAAGGGGCGTTCCCCCTAATTTCTTAACCTAATTCCTTAATAGACCATCAAGCCGATTATTAATCGACTCTCGAGCCCTGAATATTCGTGAGCGAACTGTGCCGATCGGGCATTCCATTGCTTGTGCAATTTCCTCATAACTCAGACCTTCTAATTCGCGTAACGTTACCGCTACTCGCAAATCTTCTGGTAATTCTTCGATTGCAGAAAATATCGTTTTCTCAACTTCATCACGTTGTAATAAGCGTTCAGGTGTCGCAATATCGTGTAACTCAGGACGTGAATGTAGCCCACTTAGCGCCTCGTCATCAATATCCATCATCCTGGGTTTTCGCTTTTGCGAGACCAGATAGTTTTTTGCTGTATTAATTGCTATTCGGTACAGCCAAGTATAAAACGCACTATCACCTCGAAAATTCGGTAGTGCACGATACGCTTTAATAAACGATTCCTGCGCTACGTCATGCACCTCTGACTGATCACGGATATAGCCAGAGATAAGTTTAATCAACCGATGCTGATACTTTAATACCAAGGCGTCAAATGCTTTCTTGTCCCCCTGTTTTACCCTCTCAACTAACTCTTCATCAACCATTCAGCGCCCTTTGGGGCCATCCCCTCGACCCGGTCTTGCGCCAGCTTATTCCCCTCCTAGACAGTGTGGGTATATAAGAGTTCACAACGCACTCCAAATTCTTTAACACGATACACACTCATAATCATCCTTGATGAGTATAAACAAGCACCTATCATAGTTTAACTCAACGATAACTATTGCCCACAGTTTATGGAAGCCTCTAATCATAGCTTGCTTTCGCTGCCATTCCTTATCTACACACAATAACCACCACGGCGCCAGTTATTATATAGTGTGCGCAATTCAAATAAATAGCGTCCCTGTCTATGAAACCCTATCAATATGATGCCGTTATTTTGGGTGCTGGTGCTGCCGGCCTCACTCTAGCACTCAGGCTGCCTAAGCACATACGTGTTGCTGTGTTGGCTAAGGCCTCACTCACCGAGAGTGCAACACTTTATGCTCAAGGCGGCATATCGGCCGTGCTCGACAAAAATGACTCTGTCGAGTCCCATATCAACGATACGCTATCTGCTGGCAGAGGACTCTGCAATCAAGAGACAGTACGCTATGTCGTTGAAAATGCCAAACGCAGTATTGAATGGCTAATAGATAACGGTGTCGCCTTTACCAAAGCTAATGATGCGCAACATGGTGAAAAAAACGAATACCATTTAACCAAGGAAGGCGGGCATAGTCATCACCGCATTATTCATGCCGCTGATGCAACGGGCCATGCTGTCGAAACCACCTTAGCAGATCAAGCCCGCAATGCGACCAATATTAATCTATTTGATGAGCATATTGCCATTGATCTCATTAAACAAAACAATCGTTGTGTTGGCGCCTATGTATTAAATAAAAGCAGCAAGCAAATCGATGTCTTCAGTGCCAAAGCTACTATATTGGCAACAGGCGGTGCCGGTAAGGTCTATCTCTATACCAGCAACCCGGATGTCTCGACCGGCGATGGCATTGCCATGGCTTGGCGTGCGGGCTGTCGTATTGGCAATATGGAATTTATTCAATTTCACCCTACCTGTCTTTATCATCCCGAAGCTAAGTCATTTTTAATGACTGAAGCACTGCGTGGTGAAGGTGCGAAATTAAGGCTGCCCAAGACAAAATCGGACACAGGGAAATCAGGTGAGGGCCAGGCTTTTT
>JAESQP010000124.1 GCA_016765075.1 Gammaproteobacteria bacterium | reverse complement strand
TGCTCAAGGATTTTTTTATGTCTGGCGTGTGCAACAACGCCGCGTTTTACTCTAGGCATGTCTTATATATTCCTAATAATTAAGCATAAGGTAGCATGCGGGCAACTGCCGCTGCATCAGATGCGTGAACTTGAGCAGGCGCACCGAGGTGACGCTTACGTTTAGCACTCTTTTTAGTCAGTATATGACTACGAAATGATTGCCCACGTTTGAAGTTGCCACTGCCGTTACGCTTAAAGCGTTTGGCGGCGCCACTGTTTGACTTCATTTTTGGCATCGATAACTCCTCGATAAACACTACAATTAAAAAAACAATAAACTATTTTTTTGGCGCTATGACCATAGTCATCAGGCGACCTTCACTCTTGGGATGCTGCTCAACCGCGCCGTGTTCTTCCAAATCTTTAGCTACACGTTGCAATAGCTGTAAACCCAGCCCCTGGTGAGCCATTTCACGACCACGAAAACGTAATGTCACCTTGGCCTTATCGCCTTCACCTAGGAAGCGCTTGAGATTACGTAACTTAATATTATAATCACCAATATCAGTACCGGGGCGAAACTTAATTTCTTTAACCTGGGTCTGCTTTTGCTTTTTCTTGGCTGCCTGACGCTTTTTGCTGGCCTCAAAAATAGATTTGCCGTAATCCATTGCCCGACAAACAGGTGGCTCACTATTTGGTACTATTTCAACCAGGTCCATGCTATTTTCTTTAGCGTAGCTTAATGCATCTGCGATAGCTAAAATCCCTACCTGCTCACCATCCACACCAATCAAACGTACATTGGGCGATGTAATCGTCTCGTTGAGACGAGTTCTTTTATCAACAGCGATACTCTAATCCTCCGGATTACGGCCAAGTGCCATAATTTCTTTATTCATCTTCTCTATAAACATGTCTAACGGCATTGACCCAAGGTCTTTACCATCCACCGACCTGACTGCAATAGTGTCGTTTTCCATTTCGCGGTCACCAACGACCAGCATATAGGGAACACGTTGCAAAGTGTGCTCGCGGATTTTAAAGCTGATCTTCTCATTTCTCAAGTCCGAATCGACCCTGAGACCATGTTTTTTAAGGATTTTTTCAATTTTTTGCACATATTCGGCCTGATTTGCCGAAATATTCAAAATAACGGCCTGTGTCGGCGCCAACCAGAGCGGAAAGATGCCCGCGTATTCTTCAATCAAAATGCCGATAAATCGCTCTAACGAACCCAAAATCGCGCGATGAATCATGACTGGGGTTTGCCGTAAACCGTCTTCGGCGACATATTGTGCATCCAAACGACCGGGCATTGAAAAATCAACTTGAATTGTGCCGCATTGCCAAACGCGACCAATACAATCTTTTAGCGAGAATTCAATCTTTGGCCCATAAAAGGCACCTTCACCGGGTAAAACGTCAAATGCAATGTCTTTGGTATTGAGCGCTTGCTCTAAAGCTAGCTCGGCCTTGTCCCAAATCTCATCAGAACCGACGCGTTGCTCAGGCCGTGTTGAAAGTTTAATCAATATCTCGTTAAAGCCAAAATCAGCGTAAACCGAATACAGCAGATCAATAAAGGTCGCCACCTCGTCTTGAATCTGCGCTTCGGTGCAAAAGATATGTGCATCATCTTGCGTGAACGCACGCACACGCATAATACCCTGCAAAGTTCCTGAGGCTTCATTGCGATGACAACTACCAAACTCAGCCAGACGCAAAGGCAAATCGCGATAACTACGTAAGCCTTGATTGAACACCTGTACATGGCACGGGCAGTTCATCGGTTTTACCGCATAATCACGGTTTTCAGATTCAACGACAAACATATCTTCACGGAATTTTTCCCAGTGCCCCGATTTCTCCCACAAGGTGCGATCAACCAATAACGGCGTATTAATTTCCTGGTAACCATTATCACGTTGAATTTTACGCATGTATTCCTGGATAAGCGTATAAATTGTCCAGCCTTTCGGATGCCAAAACACCATGCCGGGCGCTTCTTCTTGCAAGTGAAATAAATTATGCTGCTTACCAATTTTACGATGGTCACGTTTGGCTGCTTCTTCTAACTGGTTTAAGTAGGCCTTCAATGATTTTTTATCAGTCCAGGCAGTACCATAAACACGCTGTAACATTTTGTTTTTTGCATCGCCGCGCCAATACGCGCCAGCTAATTTTGTTAGCTTAAATGCGCGCAGGTGTCGTGTATTAGGCACGTGTGGGCCACGACACATATCGGTGTATTCTTCGTGCTGATAAAGGGCTATGGTTTCGCCGTCAGGAATGTTCTCCACCAGCTCCATTTTATAATCTTCGCCACGCTCTTTAAATACTTTATAGGCTTCATCACGCGTCACAACTGTACGTATAACGTCGTAGTTTTTTTTAACCAGCTCGTTCATACGCTTTTCAATGGCGTCAATATCGCCTGGCGTAAAGGTGCGTTCGTAATCAATATCGTAATAAAAGCCATTATCTATGACGGGACCAATGGTCATCTTGGCAGTCGGATAGAGCTGTTTCACCGCATGACCCATTAAATGAGCAAAGGAATGACGAATGATTTCAACCCCCTCTTGGCTCTTTGAGGTGATGATCTCCAGTTTCGCGTCGTTTTCAATGGCAACACAGGCATCGGTCAGCACACTATTCACTTTTCCGGCAAGCGTAGCCTTGGCTAAGCCAGGACCAATGTCCTCGGCGACTTGCATGATGGTTACGGGATGATCGAAGTGACGTTTACTACCGTCGGGGAGTGTAATGTCAGGCATTGTCTCTCAGTGGCTCCTTAACTAGGGGCCACATGATGTTTAGTGAATAAATTGGTTTCGAAAATTGGTAGGCGCGATTGGACTCGAACCAACGACCCCCACCATGTCAAGGTGGTGCTCTAACCAAGCTGAGCTACGCGCCTGCATCTATACGAAATGGCAAGTGCGAGAGGATACAGCAATAAAGGTCACCCTTACAAGGAGAATTGGGCAAGGATCATGCGAATTTCTTCAATAGAATCAAGTCTTTCAGGGTTAGTGCCGCCTTACTAGCTCGTCATTTTTCATCTACTTGCGCTTGAGAAACTTTAATTCAGGCATACCCATCGCTCTTTCCTCGAGTTTGCGGATTTGATCGCGTGTTTTGGCAGCTTGTTCAAATTCAAGCTCTTGTGCATGTTTGAACATTTTCTTTTCGAGTTCGTTAATTTTGTGGTTGAGCTTATCGCTGCCTAAATCGCCATACTCAGCCATTTCTTCGGCCACTCTGGCATAGTTTTTAGGTGATAAGGGTGCGCCGGGATAGGCAGCCTCCATAATGTCGGTGACGGACTTCTCAATGCCCCTGGCAGTAATACCATGATCGATATTATGCTGGGTCTGCTTATTACGGCGACGCTCGGTTTCATCCATCGCACGCTTCATCGAGCCAGTGATACGGTCAGCATAGAGTATGGCACGACCATTGAGGTTACGCGCAGCGCGGCCGATGGTCTGAATCAGGGAGCGCTCGGAGCGAAGAAAGCCTTCTTTGTCAGCATCAAGAATGGCGACCAATGAGACTTCTGGAATGTCGAGTCCTTCACGCAACAAGTTAATGCCAATTAATACATCGAATTTACCCAGCCGCAAGTCACGAATAATTTCGACACGCTCAACGGTGTCAATATCGGAATGCAAATAGCGTACACGAACACCATGCTCGCTTAAATAGTCGGTGAGATCTTCTGACATGCGTTTAGTCAGTGTCGTAATCAGTACGCGCTCACCGATGGCAGCGCGTTTATTGGCTTCAGACATAACGTCATCGACTTGCGTTGCAACCGGCCTGATTTCAATTTCGGGGTCAACCAGGCCAGTTGGGCGTACAAGTTGTTCAGCAACACCATCGGCATGCTCTTGTTCATAAAGCCCTGGGGTGGCTGAGACATAAATCGTTTGTGGTGCAAGCGCTTCAAATTCTTCAAACATCATGGGGCGATTGTCCAACGCCGATGGTAAACGAAAGCCATACTCAACCAGGTTTTCTTTACGCACCTTGTCACCTTTGTACATAGCACCGAGTTGTGGCACGGTCACATGGCTTTCGTCGATGACCAATAAGGCATCGCTTGGCAGGTAATCAAACAAGGTTGGCGGTGGTTCGCCGGGATTACGGCCGGACAAGTAACGTGAATAGTTTTCAATACCAGAGCAATAGCCCAGCTCTCGTATCATCTCGATATCGAAAATGGTGCGTTGCTCTAGCCGCTGCGCTTCAACGAGTTTATTGTTGTCACGCAACTGCCCCAGGCATTCGAGCAATTCATCTTTAATGTGGTCAATGGCTTCAAGCAGGCGTTGGCGTGGTGTCACATAATGTGATTTAGGATAAATAGTTAGACGTGGCACTTTACGCAAAATCTCGCCAGTTAACGGGTCAAACCAGGCTAGCGATTCGATTTCATCATCAAACATACTGACTCGAACAGCCTCACCATCGGATTCGGCGGGAAAAATATCAATCACATCACCACGCACGCGATAGGTGGCGCGATATAAATCGGCATCGTTGCGTTTATATTGCAGCTCCGACAGACGGCGTAAAATGGTGTGGCGCTCAACAATATCACCACGAACCAGATGTAACACCATGCTCAAATAGGCTTTGGGATCACCCAAGCCATATATCGATGATACCGATGCGACAATAATAGTGTCCTGGCGCTCCATAATGGCCTTGGTGGCGGACAAGCGCATTTGTTCGATGTGTTGATTAATGGAGGCATCTTTTTCAATAAAGGTGTCAGATGATGGTACATAGGCTTCAGGCTGATAATAGTCGTAATAGGAAACGAAGTATTGCACCGAGTTATTAGGGAAAAACTCGCGCATTTCGCCGTAAAGCTGAGCTGCCAGAGTTTTGTTGGGCGCCAGTATCATTGTTGGCCGCTGCACATTCTCAATGACTTTGGCAATACTAAATGTCTTGCCTGAACCGGTAACACCCAACAAGGTTTGCCTGGCTAAACCATCGTTCAAGCCTTCTGTAAGCTGTGCTATTGCCTGAGGTTGATCTCCTGCAGGAGAGAATTTTGAGATCAGTTGAAAGCGTTTGCCATGTGCTAGTTTGGTTTTACTACCAATTGTCATCATTTACTACTATTGCAAATCGAATTCATGCATTATTATGTAAGGAACCTCTGACAACAACTGTTCTAACAAAAAATACACACCATACAATACCTGTAGCCAACACTGATGATCATAAAGCTCGCGCATCGCACACAAAAGATCAAACCTTCTGTCACCCTTGCTATTACTACCAAAGCCAATGCGCTCAAAGCCGCTGGCGAGAATGTTATTACCCTTAGCGCTGGCGAACCTGATTTCGATACGCCACAGCTTGCCAAGCAAGCGGCTATTGATGCGATCAATGCGGGTATGACGAAATACACGGCAGTCGCTGGCACAGTTGAGCTGCGGCAAGCGATTTGCGATAAATTCAAGCGTGACAATAAGCTCGATTATCAGCTGGACCAAGTTCTCGTTTCAGTGGGGGCTAAACACAGTATCTATAATCTTTGCCAAGCCTTGCTTGATGTAGGTGATGAAGTCATTATCCCTGCGCCCTACTGGGTATCGTATCCTGATATGGTTAAGCTGGCCGAAGGCACGCCGGTTATTATTCACACCGAGATCGAACAACAGTTCAAAATTACGCCAAACGAATTAAAAGGCGCGTTAACCGATAAAACGCGCCTGCTCATCCTTAACAGCCCAAGCAACCCGACTGGATCAGTTTATAGCGCAACCGAACTGCGTGCCTTGGCAGATGTGCTACTTGATTATCCAAAAGTCGTTATTCTTAGTGATGATATCTACGAACATATTTTTTGGGCGAACGATTCATTTTGTAACATTGTTAATGTCTGCCCAGAATTGTTAAACCGCACCGTCGTAATCAATGGCGTATCGAAAGCCTATGCCATGACTGGCTGGCGTATTGGTTATGCTGCTGGTCCCATCGAATTAATTAGTGCAATGAAAACCATTCAGTCACAAAGCACCTCTAATCCCACGTCTATTGCTCAAGCGGCAGCGACTGCTGCACTGAACAGCCCCGCGGATGATCTCAATAACATGGTCAAGGCATTTAAACAGCGACACGATTATGTTATCGCTATGCTCAATTCGATTAAAGGGGTGCATTGCATCAAGTCTACGGGTGCATTTTATGCCTTTCCTCAGGTACAAGACCTTATTGATGCGGTCGACGGAGTCAATGATGATATTGAGCTTGCTGAATATTTGATCAGCGAGTTAGGTGTCGCTTTAGTACCTGGCAGTGCCTTTGGTGCACCGGGTTATATGCGCTTATCATTTGCCACAGATCTTGCGACACTTAAGGATGCACTAACGCGTATTGCCAAGCGCTTTAATTAGAGACTGTTGGCGTTTCATTTTCATCGAACGCCTACTTTTAGTGATTGGCATTTTTGTAGGCGCAACAGTGATAAAAATAAAGCGCCAACAGCCCCTTGGTAACGGCAATATCCTACACGTCTTGTCAGATTGAGCCTATAAATACTAAGCACTTAAACCTGCGATAATTACGACGCGGCCAGGAAGGCTGCTCATAACAAGGAAGTGGATATGGATATCCCACGACAAGTTTGGCGGCATTCCTTGCCGTACTTGCTAGCGAGAGGTTTTACCCTGATCGAGCTAATGGTCACGCTTACCATTGCGGCAATATTAGTGACTCTATCAACCAGTTTCGGTAACTTGCTTCAGCGTAATGAACTGACAACTGTTGTTAATACCTTGGTCGCCGACATGAACTTTGCACGTAGCGAAGCCATAAAAACCGGCACCGAGGTTATTATCTGTATTACGCAAGATGGCCTTAATTGTGCCAAAGGGGATCGCTGGCATGATGGCTGGATGGTCTATTACGATAAAGACGGTGACCGCCGTCGAGACGACGATGAACCATTAACACGCCAACAAAGCGCATTATCCGGCACGACAAGCATTATTTATAACGGCCGCCCCGTTGATAACTACGTGCGTTTTCAAGCCAGTGGAACAACCAACTATAATGGCACATTTGCTATTTGTAATTCGCGTAATACAGCGCTTAAACGTGCCCTGGTACTGTCTAACACAGGCCGATTACGCAGTTCATCCTATTTACCAAACGGAAAAGCCATCAATTGTCCTGATTAGTCACTTTATTCAGACTAATTCCTATCTGCTATTGACCGATATAAGCCTCACCGCTAAACTAGCGCGCTTTCCAGCGTTATTCCCCGGTAACTCAGTGGTAGAGTAGGTGACTGTTAATCACTTTGTCGGCGGTTCGAATCCGTCCCGGGGAGCCATACTTAGCAGAGGCAAGCAGACCATCCTGCCTAGGCTCTCTTGATTAAACGCGCTGCGCTGATTTGATATCTTCTTCGTGATCACCATTGGCAACATGATCCACTTTTTCACCCAATACCATTCCTTTTTAAAATTACCGAATCGAACCCAGATAATGCCTTCATAAAGCTATCCAGCCAGTATTAGGTGATAATTATTTCTGACCTGCATAGAATATACGTGCGTAACACGAATAAAGCAGATATCGTAATACCATGACCTCATCCAAATCCAACGATGCCGATTTCGAGCTATTTCGCGCCACGGTAGGTTCTGTCAAACAGATCAAAAATAACCGTGTAATTCATCGGACTACTCGCCCAAAACCACTACCTAGGCAGCGTTTAAACGATGAACAACAAGTGCTTGAGGATATGTTTGCTACCGTTGACTCCGATCAAACTGAAGCGCAGGCCAACGTTGATACAGAAGATTCACTCTCTTATTCCCGTACTGGCATACAGCACGGTATTATGCGTAAGCTACGCCGAGGCCAGTACGCCATTGAAGCTGAGCTTGATATGCATGGTATGACCGTCGCCATCGCTAAACCAATATTGGCAGAATTTCTTTATCGAGCACAAACAATGGGGAAACGTTGCGTCAAGATTATTCACGGCAAAGGCTATCGTTCGACCAATCAACAACCGGTACTCAAAACACGCATCAATAACTGGCTACGCCGCTCTAATACCGTAGTTGCCTTTCACTCAGCAAAACAACGTGATGGTGGCACAGGTGCCGTCTACGTACTGATAAAACAAAAGCGCTAACTAAAGGGCACCTCTATTAATATATGACAATTGTAGCAGTGCCTCGGGACACGGATCCCGAGCTGAATATTTCCGAATTGAATATTCTAGACCCAGTAATCCCCGCTCGTGGATCAATACTTGAGTGTGGCCAACTTTACGGTAGTGCCGCAGGCTTGCTTATTAGCAATATTGCGCAACAACACTCTTCCGTGGTGCTTGTCGTCACGTCTGACGCACGCAGTGCTTATCGTCTATTAGACGAGGTAAGTTTCTACAATAAAAACATTCCAAGCCATCTATTTCCCGATTGGGAAACGCTACCCTATGATGTCTTTTCGCCGCATCAAGACATTATTTCTGAACGTTTAGCCGTGCTGTGTCAACTACCGCAATATCAACAAGGCATCGTTATCATACCGATGTCCACATTATTGCATCGGCTACCACCGCGCAATTATCTCGATGCCAATAGCTTATTGCTTGATGTAGGGCAACAGTTTGATATCGAAAAAATGCGCTTGCGTTTTGAACAATCGGGCTATCGCTGTGCTTCACAAGTCATGGAACACGGCGAGTTCGCAGTGCGTGGCAGTCTCGTTGATCTTTTTCCCATGGGCAGTGAGATTCCCTATCGCATAGATCTATTTGACAATGAAATTGAAAGCATTCGCAGTTTTAATCCAGAAGATCAACGCTCCGACAAAAACTTTGAACAACTGCGTTTATTGCCAGCTCGCGAGTTTCCGCTAGATGAAAACGGCATTACACGTTTTCGTCAACGTTATCGTAATGAATTTGAAGGTAACGCCAGTGAAACCGTTATCTATCGTGAGGTCAGCCAGGGTAATGCACCCTCTGGTATCGAATATTACTTGCCTCTGTTCTATGAGAACACGGCCACACTGTTTGACTACTTGCCTGACAATAGCCTGATTGTGCAAATGGATGGCAGTGAAGCGGCTGCCGCAAGTTTTTGGCAGGAAGCCAATGAGCGCTATGAACAAGCTCGCCATGATATTCAACGGCCAATCTTACCACCCGAAAAAATATTTTTAGCGCCTGAAGCTTTACCACAACAATGTAATAACTTGGCGCGGTTAAATTTAAAATCAGTCAAACAAACCGCCGCCAGCGCGCTCAATTATCAAACCCAAACACCTCCTGAGCTATATTTTAATCATCGCGACGAGCATCCTGAGCAGGCGTTAAAAACCTTCATTAAAAATTTCAACGGTCGCATCCTGTTTGTTGCTGAAAGTGCGGGTCGCCGTGAAGCCATGCTGGAACTCTTACACCGGTATGACATCTTTCCAGCAGCTATGGCTGATTGGTCAACTTTTTACCAAAGTGACAGTAAACTTGCCATTACCGTTTCACCGTTGGAACATGGCGCTCTGTTACGTCAGCCTGCCATTGCTATCGTCGCTGAACCACAGTTATTTGGTGAACAAGTCTTACAAAAGCGCCGCCGTAAACAACGTTCACGCGATAGCGATGCCATTATCAAAAGTCTCTCCGAGCTTCAGATCGGCGCGCCAGTGGTACATGAAGACCATGGTGTCGGTCGCTACCTCGGCCTTGAAACCCTCACCACCAGCGGTATTACCACAGAGTTTTTACTGCTTGAATATGCCAATAACGATAAGCTCTATGTGCCCGTCTCGACATTAAATCTAATCAGTCGCTACAGCGGCGCAGCGGCCGACAATGCGCCCTTACACCGACTGGGCACGGAACAATGGCAAAAGGCAAAGAAAAAAGCTGCGCAACGCGCCTGTGATGTCGCCGCGGAATTGCTCGATGTATACGCTCGACGCGCAGCGCAAAAAGGCCATGCTTTTCCCGAGCCTGATGATGCCTACGCTACTTTTTCCAGTGCTTTCCCGTTTGAAGAAACCCCTGATCAGGCTAGCGCCATCGATGCTGTCATTAACGATATGGCTTCATCGCAGCCAATGGATCGCCTGATTTGTGGTGATGTCGGTTTTGGTAAAACCGAGGTAGCTATGCGCGCAGCGTTTATCGCAACCAATGCCAATTACCAGGTCGCTGTACTCGTCCCTACCACGCTATTAGCGCAACAACACTATCAGAATTTTTGTGACCGCTTTGCTGATAGCCCACTGCGTATTGAAGTCTTATCACGCTTTGGCACCAAACAACATGGCACCATCATCGAAGGCCTGGCTAACGGCACTGTCGATATTGTCATTGGCACGCATAAACTTTTGCAAGATTCAATTAAATTTAAACAACTCGGCCTGGTGGTTATTGATGAAGAACATCGCTTTGGTGTACGTCAAAAAGAACGCTTTAAAGCACTGCGCTCTCAAGTGGATGTACTGACACTAACCGCGACACCGATACCGCGCACACTCAATATGTCACTAGCCGGCATGCGCGACCTATCCATTATTGCGACACCGCCGAAACAACGTGTTGCGATCAAGACATTTGTCACTGAGTGGAATGACCTGCTATTAAAAGAAGCAATATGGCGCGAAATTAAACGTGGCGGCCAGATTTATTTTGTACACAATAAAGTCGAAGATATTGAGCGTGTCGCACGCCGTGTTAAAGAACTTCTACCCGAAGCTAAAGTCGAAGTAGCGCATGGTCAGATGCGTGAGCGCGATTTAGAAAAAGTCATGCTCGACTTTTATCACCAGCGTTTTCATGTACTGGTCTGTACGACGATTATCGAAACCGGTATTGATGTGCCGACAGCGAACACCATTATTATTGATCGTGCCGACCGTTTTGGCCTGGCGCAACTGTATCAGTTACGTGGCCGTGTTGGCCGTTCGCATCATCGTGCGTATGCCTATTTACTGGTTCCTGACAAATCAGTGATTACGCCCGATGCCGCCAAACGGCTCGAGGCAATTGAGTCGCTCGAAGAACTCGGTGCTGGTTTCACCCTGGCAACACATGATCTTGAGATTCGTGGTGCCGGTGAATTGCTGGGTAGTGAGCAAAGCGGACAAATACATGAAATTGGTTTTTCTATGTATTCACAATTGCTCGAACGCGCTGTCAATGACCTTAAATCGGGCAAAATCCCCGATTTTGACAAGCCATTAAAACACGGTTGTGAGGTTGATCTACGTACCCCGGCGCTTATTCCTGAGGACTATTTACCCGATGTGCACACACGTTTGGTTATCTATAAACGCATTGCCAGTGCAACTAACATAGAGACTTTAGATGAACTGCAAGTCGAAATGATTGATCGTTTTGGTCTGCTACCAGAACACGCAAAAACACTATTTCGTGTTAGCGAAATAAAAATTCAAGCTGAAGCTATAGGTATTCGAAAAATCGAAGCAAGTGCGACATCGGGTCGCGTCTTGTTTAATCCTGAACCTGATATTGAGCCAATGGCGATTATAAAATTAATGCAAGAAACACATGGCAACTATCGTATGGATGGCCCAGAAACACTGCGCTTTAAAGATGATATGGAAGACATTGATGCACGCTTTATTTGTGTCCAACAACTTATCAAGACTCTTTCAGAAAAATAATATAAATCAAATAGATATTAAATATATTTAAACTAATTTCAGACAATGAAAATACTTAAGGGTACCTCTATTAATTGCTTGCAGCCTCTGCGTGACCCCAAGCGTGCAGATGCAAGGCGCAATCCGCAGGCAAGGCTGGTTGCCTTGTCAAGGATTGTAACGCGGCAGATGCATGCTTGGGGTCACGCCCTGCGGGGCTTACAGACGAGCTCAGGCTCT
>JAESQP010000123.1 GCA_016765075.1 Gammaproteobacteria bacterium | reverse complement strand
CGTCGCGAGTTGTCTGAGCAACAACGAGTTAAACGGCATATTCTTGCCAAGGCAGGAAGGGATAAATTTAGGCGTGGAGTGATGGGTTTTTTCGATAAGGTAACAGGCAGAGAGAAACGAGTACGCTTGATTAACCAAAAAGAAACGGTATTCCTGAGACAGAAACAAAAGAAAGCGAAGGAAGAGCTGGTTTTTCGCCATGGCGATGTACGCTCTGTTTTACAGGATGAATTCAAACAGGTGCGAGGTAATCAGCTAGGTGAGAGAACTTTACTTGCTAAGCGTATTCATGAATACAGGCAAATGCAGGAACGAGAAAGAAAGCACTCTATGCTCCCTGCTTTTGACGGCGCTTCACGGGATAAACCTCAGAGCATAAGTAAACAATCTGACCATACAAGAACACGTTCATCGAAACGGGCTACCCGCACCCGTGAACGTAAACCTGAGTAATTATAAAACCTTGAGCATAAAAAGATTTGCGATTGCTAACTCCCCAATATTCCCTTATTCTCTCACCTAGCATTTAGGTGGATAAGCCATGAGTAACGACATACTGACCTTGAAAGAAGTCGCCGAATATCTCAAATTAGCAGAGAAAACCGCCTATCGCTTAGTAGCAGAAGGAAAGCTCCCCGGTTTTAAAATTGGGGGTAGCTGGCGCTTCCGAAAGGATGAAATCGAAAAATTAACCAAGGGTGAAGTCGTCAATATAAAGACTACGTGAAATCATGGAAATTATTGACAATATAAACCACCTGTTAGGCGATAATATAAAGCAGGATATAAAGAAAGGCTCAAAGCTGAAAATAGCAGCTTCATGCTTCTCTATTTATGCATTTGAGGCATTAAAAAATGAATTGCAGAAAATTGATTCCTTAGAATTTATTTTCACATCACCAACATTTGTTCCAGATGAAACAATAGACAAAATAAAGAAAGAACACCGTAAATTTCATATTCCTAAAGCTGAAAGAGAGCGAAGCTTTTACGGCAGTGATTTTGAGATACAACTAAAAAATAAACTTACCCAACGTGCGATTGCTAAGGAATGCGCTGAATGGATAAAAAGAAAAGCCACATTTAAATCCAATAGTGGAAAATCACCTATGCAGCAATTTGCCTGCGTAGAAAATAAAGAAAGCCAATCTGTTTATCTTCCCCTTCAGGGGTTTACTGCTGTCGATCTTGGATACGAGCAAGGTGATGCCGTATCTAATATTATTACCAAGCATAACGAACCAGCAAGCACGCAAGTTTACTTAAATCTATTTGATCAGATATGGAGTGATCCTGAAAAAATTGAAGATGTAACCTCACAGTTATGCGATCACATTGCCAGTGTTTACAAAGAGAACCCTCCTGAACAGGTTTATTTCTTTATGCTCTATAATATTTTTAGTGAGTTTTTAGAGGATATCAATGAAGATGTTCTGCCTAATGATTTAACTGGCTATAAAGATAGCTTGATTTGGAAGAAGCTCTACAATTTTCAGCAGGACGGCGCTACCGGAATTATCAATAAACTAGAAACTTACAATGGTTGCATACTTGCCGATAGCGTGGGTTTAGGTAAAACATTTACAGCTCTTGCCGTTGTGAAATATTATGAATTAAGAAACAAATCTGTTCTAGTCCTTTGTCCTAAAAAACTGGCTAACAACTGGTTAAATTATAATCGAAACCTTAAAACCAACATTTTCTCTAAAGACCGTTTTAATTATGATGTTCTTTGCCACACAGACCTTCAAAGAACCAGTGGCGAATCTTTTGGAACACCGCTAGATAGAATTAATTGGGGGAATTATGATCTCGTCGTTATCGATGAATCGCATAACTTCCGTAATAATGATGCTTTCAAGGATAAAGAGACTCGTTATCAAAAGCTGATGAATTCAGTCATTAGGGATGGCGTAAAAACAAAAGTCCTGATGTTATCTGCTACACCTGTTAACAACCGCTTTATGGATCTTCGCAATCAGCTTGCGCTTGCTTATGAAGGTGACGTTTCAAATTTAAACAAAAAACTCCGAACCACCAAAGGTGTTGATGAAATATTCCGCAGGGTACAAGCTACTTTTAATCAATGGGCAAAACTGCCAACCGAAGAACGCACAACGGATGCCATCTTAAAGTCTTTAGACTTTGATTTCTTCGAGTTACTAGACAGCGTAACTATTGCACGATCACGCAAGCACATTCAGACTTTCTACGACACTTCTGAAATTGGTAGCTTTCCAGAGCGTAGAAAACCTATTTCATATCATAGTCCCCTGACCAACCTAACCGATGTGATGGGCTTTAATGATATTTTCAGAGAACTGTCTTTATTGAAACTATCCATATATGCACCCGTTAGCTACATACTGCCTAGTCGTATAGCAAAATATGAGGATTTGTATGATACAGAGGTCGGCGGTGGTAAAAGTAAACTAAGACAGGCTGACCGAGAAAAAAGCCTTCAAGCATTAATGACAACAAACTTGCTTAAGCGCCTTGAAAGCTCAGTAGAAGCATTCCGCATTACCTTAAATAAATTAAAGGTGAAACACACGGAAACATTATCAAAAATTGAAGCTTACAATCAGCGCGGTGAAGACAAAGGCATTGCAGACAATTCAGCCTTCTATGAAAATGCGGAACCAGATGATGAAAGCTTTTTGGAAATGGAAGAAGACGTAACGGGTGGGAAAGTTCAGATCAAGCTGTCAGATATGGATTTGCCGTTGTGGGAGCATGACTTAAAAACGGATGTTGCTATTGTTCAGGCTCTGCTTAGTGAAATGCAGAAAATCACGCCTGAAAATGATACCAAACTTCAACACTTAAAGAAGCAGATTGATGACAAAGTCACCAGCCCTATAAATCCCGATAATAAGAAGGTTCTTATTTTTACGGCTTTTGCGGATACAGCTAATTACCTTTATGAGAATTTATCTGACAGTATTCTGGATTTACATGGTCTTCATACAGGAAGGGTGACGGGAACATCGTCACCCCAGTCCACATTAAAGAGAACACTAAAAACAAATTACGATTATGAATCACTGCTAACGCTGTTTTCTCCTCGTTCAAAAGAAAAAGATATTGTTCTACCTGATGAGCCAAATGAATTAGATATACTCATCGCTACCGACTGTATATCTGAGGGGCAAAACTTACAGGATTGTGACTACCTGATTAATTACGATATTCACTGGAATCCAGTACGCATTATTCAGCGGTTTGGTCGAATTGACCGTATTGGTTCTATCAACTCTACTATCCAGCTTATGAATTATTGGCCAGATATTTCCCTTGATGAATATATCAACCTTAAAGAGCGTGTAGAAAGTCGTATGATTATTGCAGATATGTCGGCAACGGCTGATGATAATCCGCTCAATGCTAAAGCTAACGATATTTCATACCGCAAAGACCAATTAAAACGTCTTCAAGAAGAAGTAATTGAAATGGAAGACCTCAAGTCAGGGGTATCCATTACAGACCTTGGATTGAATGATTTTCGAATGGATTTATTGGGCTACATTAAAGAGCATGGTGATATGTCTAGCATCCCGAACGGAATGCATGCCGTTGTACCTGCATCGCCAGATAAAGGATTAAACCCTGGTGTTATATTTACTCTGCGTAATCGTAATCAAAGCGTCAACATCAACCAACATAATCGTTTGCACCCTTATTACATGGTTTACATTGCTGATGATGGAAAAATAATCGCAAACCACAACGAGATTAAAAAACTGCTAGATTTAGTAAGAAGCACCTGCAAAGGTCAACACAAACCACTTGATGATATATGTCATTTGTTTAATCAGGGGACGGATGACGGTCGAGATATGAGTGCCTATTCAAATTTACTTAAAGAGACCATCGGATCAATTATTGACCTGAATGAAGATAAGGATATTGATAGCCTCTTTAGTGGAGAGCGTACAACCGCTCTAATTGATACGATTGCAGGCTTAGATGATTTTGAGTTGATTAACTTTCTTGTAGTGCAAGAAGGTAATGATTAATGAGTGCGATATTTGATTATCCGAAGCAATCTGAGTTTGGTCGCATAGTCGCTAAGAATAAAATATATGATCGAGTAAAGCCTAGCCGTAAAATTCAGGATGCATTCGTATCACAAATTGGAAAAATCATCTGGAAATATAAACTCGCACCAAAAACAACCAACCTTTCGGAGACAACCAGAGTCAAAGAAATAGAAGTGTTTGAGGTGGCTTTAAAAACAGAGATTTTAGATGTAAGTGTTTTACGATGCATCGATAAAGCGATTGCTCACCCAATTATTTTTCACCTGACTTACGCAGATAAGGTAAAAGTCATTGCGACATATAAACGCCCTAGTGAAGCGGATACCAGTAAATGGGTGATTGGTGATGAATATTTTGAAACAGACTGGATGCCAGAAGATAGTGAGCGACAAAAACTCCCAGTGGTGCTTAACCTATCTCGTTTATATGAGCATATCTTGCGTGAACTGATACCTCTGCAATCACAAAAAAATGAGAGCTTAGAAAATCATATAGAGCGAATGGAACAAGTGATGACCAAAGATAAAGAACATAAAAAGCTGGAAGCACTGATGAACAAAGAAAAACAATTTAACCGTAAGGTAGAGATGAATGCAGAACTGCGGGCATTAAATAGTGAATTAGAACAATTAAAGCATGGCGCAAAAGCATAAATAAGGGCATAAAGAACTATGGAAAAACTAGATTTGACAACGCCGAATTTTACAAATGAGAATATAGCCAAGCTGGCAGAATTGTTCCCCAATTGCGTTACTGAAAAGAAAAATGATATAGGTGAAGTCGTACACGCCATTGATTTTGATGCTTTGCGTCAAGAATTCTCTGACACAATTGTTGAAGGTACACAGGAACGTTATAGCTTGAATTGGCCGGGCAAGCGTGAAGCACTGGTAACTGCTAATACGCCTATTTCTAAAACCCTGCGTCCATGTCGTGATGAAAGCGTTGATTTTGATACCACCAAGAATATCTTTATTGAGGGGGATAATCTTGATGCATTAAAACTGATGCAGGAAACATACCTTAATAAAATTAAAATGATCTATATCGATCCGCCCTATAATACTGGAAAAGATTTTGTTTATAAGGATAACTTCACCGTAGGAAAAAGTGAATATGAAGAAGTCTCTGGTCAAATTGATGCAGAAGGTGGACGTTTAGTTTCGAACCCAGATAGTAATGGTCGTTTTCACTCGGACTGGCTGTCTATGATTTATCCAAGATTAAGATTGGCACGAAATTTACTAAGGGACGATGGAGCAATATTTATTTCGGTTGATAATGAACAAGCAAATATGAAAAGACTTTGTGATGAAGTTTTTGGTGAAGATAATTTTGTTGAATGCATTTCTTGGAATAAACGCATCCCAAAGAACGATAAAGGAATAGGAAATATTCATGAGTATGTTCTTTTATATGTAAAAAATAGAGATTCGAAATTAGAATTCACAATGAGAAAAGATGGTTTAGATGATATTTACAATTTACTAGAACAATTAAAGAGGAAGAAAACATCTCTAGATCAAGCAGAAAATAATATAAAAAAGCTTTATAAGAAAAATGGATATGACAGAGGAATAACGCTCTACAATTCGTTAGATAAAAATTATAAGCTTTGGGGTAAAATCAACATGAGCTGGCCGAATGCAGATACTTTTGGTCCAACGTATGACGTTTTTCATCCTAATACTGGTTCTGTAGTTAAAGTTCCTGATAGAGGGTGGAGATGGAAGAAGGAAACTTTTGATGCAGCCGCGAAGTATGAAGATGGTGAATATCAAGATATTCAAGAGCTACACGATGGTAGTTATTTGTGTGGGAAGATTTGGTTTGCTCCAGATGAGAATACTCAGCCTAGCTCTGTAACATATTTGGATGATGTTAATAACTTTTTACTGCGGTCGATTTTATCACTTAAAAGTGATGGTGGAGTTGAAGTAGAAAATCTATTTGAGGGGAAAAGTTATTTTTCTTATCCAAAACCAACAAGCCTATTAAGAGTGCTCTTTAGTTCTAACATGGCCAAAGGCGATATATTGTTAGACTTTTTTTCTGGGTCGGGAACCACGGCACATGCTGTCATGCAACTGAATGCAGAAGATGGCGGTAATCGAAGTTGTATTTCAGTACAGTTGCCAGAACAAGTAAATGAAAAATCAGAAGCATTTAAAGCTGGATATAAAAATATTTCCGATATATCGATAGAACGGATTCGCCGTGCTGGTAAGAAAATTAAAGAAGACAATGCTGATAAAGAAGGTATTGAAAATCTTGATATAGGTTTCCGTGTATTCAAAATTGATAGCTCCAACATGGTTGATGTACATCTTCCTCCTGATGAAGCACATCCTGATATGTTTGAAGAGCATGTTGGTAATATTAAAAAGGATCGGTCATCTGAAGATTTACTGTTTCAAGTATTGTTAGATTGGGGTGTGGATTTATCTCTCCCTATTAATCGTGAAGATATTGAAGGCAAGGAAGTATTCTTTGTTGATGGTAATGCATTGGCGGCGTGTTTCGATGAAGACATTAACGAAGACTTTGTAAAAAAACTAGCCGAAAAACAACCCTTGCGAGTTGTATTCCGTGATGATGGTTTCACCAGCGATTCTGTGAAAATCAATGTAGAGCAAATATTCAAACTTAAATCACCAGCAACTGATATCAAGGTTATTTAAGGGGGCGATGAATGAACGCGACTGATTTACAGATAACCTTGGATAATTTAATTGCCACTTGGGAAAATGAAGTGGTGGAATTTAAGCAGGCTGGAGAGGGTTTTTCCACCAGTAATATAGGCAAATACTTCTCTGCTTTGTCTAATGAAGCGAATATACACGGCATTGAAAGTGCGTGGCTCATTTTTGGGGTTGATAACAAGTCACGGAGTGTTGTCGGTACGGATTATCGCCCTGAATCTGAGCGTTTGCAAAGTCTGAAAAATCAAATTTCCAATGGCTCAGAACCCAGTATCAGTTTTCGTAATATCTTTGAGTTAGACACTGATAAGGGGCGTGTCATTTTATTTCAAATCCCACCGGCACCTCAAGGAATGCCTATTGCATGGCAGGGGCATTACTATGCCCGTGCAGGTGAGAGCCTCATTAGTTTAGGTTTGGATAAGCAAGATGAAATACGCCAACAGACATTAGCGGATGATTGGACTGCACAGATCATTCCAAAGGCCACTATCAATGATTTAGACTTATCTGCAATACAAAAGGCGCGTGAAGCGTTTAGCTTAAAACATGCTAACCGTATTTCCTCCGATGAAGTGGTGCAGTGGTCAGATAGCACTTTTCTGGATCGAGCAAAGATAACGCAGGGAGGAAAAATAACACGCACGGCAGTTTTTTTACTTGGTAAGGCGGAGTCTGCATATTTGTTGTCACCACACCCAGCACAAATGACATGGAAGCTTGTCGGCGCAGAGCAAGCCTATGAGCATTTTAGTCCGCCGTTTATGTTGAATACGACTTTACTCTATCATCGCATACGCAATATTCAGCTGCGTTTATTGCCTCTTGATGAATTACTGCCTTATGAGATTTCAAAATACGATCAGAAGATTGTGCTGGAAGCCCTGCATAACTGTATCGCGCATCAAGACTATTCGCGCAATGGACGTATCATTGTTACTGAGGAGCAAGATAAACTTATTTTTGAAAATGAAGGTAGCTTTTTTGAAGGTGTGCCAGAAGATTATATTCTTAATAAAAAAACACCTCGCTGTTATCGCAATCCATTTTTGGTGTAGGCAATGGCTGAGTTGAATATGATTGATACGATGGGCTATGGCATTCATCAAATGCACACTAAGCAAGCCGCGATTGTGTCGCTATCTCGTGATAGATTTTGCACTTCCCTGTGCAAAACCGACTCGTTTCCGCGACAACTGATTCCTTTTGCACCGACCGCCCTGCGTTCGTGCCGCTACGCCACATCATCGCACGCTCGTCGCCGGCTTCGCAGCACTACCTCAGTGGCTCTACGGCGTG
>JAESQP010000122.1 GCA_016765075.1 Gammaproteobacteria bacterium | reverse complement strand
TGATCATAAATCAACTCTCCGTCCGCCCACATCATCATTTTGCCGTTGTTTAAGCCGTTGGTGTTGACCTTTACATATTGCTCTATCTTGACCCAGCGACCACGCGGCATAATATATTGGCCAGCCAGATTGTCTCGTTGCCCACTAAAATCAAGCGATGTCGAGTTTAAAAAATTGGTCCAGCGAGGCCTTTGTACGCTGTCTTTATCGTAAACAATGCTGCAAAGACTGCCATCGTCACGATTGAAGGCTGAGGCTGAGAAAAGCTGCATACGCGAGTTAAACGCCACCAAGGTCTCAGGCGACGGAGTCTCCCCGCCATGCGAAGCCTCCAGTAGAGTGCCGTTTATCAGTGCAGGCATTTTAAATTGCAGTGGTTGGAACCAACCAGACGGTATATAAAAGTCATAGGCAAAATAGTATTCATTTGATGGCGGCAAATCGGCCCTGAAGCGAAACCCACCTGCTGCGATACTGTTGCCGCCTCGCCCTTGGCGGTGCAACGTGCGCAATACATTACCGCGCCCTGAGTTCGCCGGATCTACAACAATGTCCATAGAGCTGGCGTTTGGCCCATGTACGGTTTCATTTCTATACCGTCTGAATTCGGACAGCCCATTGCTACGCCATGAGTTAACGTTAAAATCTGAGCGCAGGTCTGATTCGCGGTAGGCGCCCCGGCTCAGACGCTCAAAATCAGCGTTCAAAACGGTTGCGCCAGAAGTATTGTTGTTGCGTGTATTACCATTGCTATTATCTCGCGCATTAACAATACCATCGTTATCAATATCCGCGTTGAGTAATGCCTGGGTAATAGGGGGTGTGTAATTCGGGATGAGAAAGGTGGCGGTCGAATTACCTAGCTGTAGCTCGCCTTCGAGTACGGTAACGATATCTCTGATCCTAATTGAAGACTGAGGAATATTTAAATCAAGAGCATTGGCACGGATGATATCGAGGTTAATATTGTGAGGTAATGATGCATTAGCGGCTCGATTGTCTATACGCAGGTCAGCCTGCAGGTCGCGTGCGAGTTGGGCCAGAATAGTGTCTTCGTTAACGTTTGTGCCGCTTGAACGAAGTTGATTGGTCGCCTGGTAAACTACGGCGGCCAAAGCTTCATTGGCAGCGCGGTATTGTGCAGCGAGCTGTTGTCTTTCAACAGTGGTAGCGTTGCTGTCAATTAAAGGCGAGGTCAGGAAGGTGTTCAAGTTTGCGCCAAGACCAAAATTGAATACTGACAATACCAGGTCGTTGGCAGGGGTCAGTTGGTTCAAAAATACATTGACAGAACCATTGCTGGCCGCATTTTTTGCCACCAGGTAGGACATGGTGGATAAGGGGGTAGCATAAACGGAAACCCCCGCCTCGATTTGATCTCTGGTAATGACAGTGACTAGCTTTCTCAGTACCGGGGTTTGGCCAGTGATGAGGTCGGTGCTGGCGGTGCCATCTACTTCCAATATCAGGGGCAAGGTGGTGCCGGCTGGGAAGCTTAGGTTCTGAATGGCCGCATTGGCGTCAGTGTTACCTGTAGCAATAGGGTTGTTCGAGTCAAAAAAACCCGGCGAGCTTGGGTCTAGTTGGTATACATTGACTGTTGCGTGTGCAAGTGGCCCCTTTATTCCACCACCGTTAAGGCTGGCTGGTGCAGAGAGCTGTCCGCGCTCAAAGTTAACACTGTTTGTCGTATTACTAGAATTTGGTGTACCACTGCCGCCACCACCACCACAGGCTGAGAGGGCACATAGTAATAATACTGTTAAGTAGGGTGTATAGATGCGATTTTTCAGATTCATGAAATGTCCGGATTGTTTATATAAGGGGGGGTTGCTGATGTCACTGGATGGATTGGATTGCAGGTCAAAATATTCAGATTCGTGTTAATTAGTAGGTGCTTTAGACGACGCAGAAGTACCCTCATGGCACATAGGCTGTGATAGTGTGCTTGCGATTTAATTAGAATCAAACTAGAAGTTTTGTAAGGTTAATTATCATGATAAAACCTTTACAACCAAGCAAGAATCAGACCATTTGTTTAGTTGTAAAGGGGCAATATGACTTCTTATGCAAGCCCAGCTATCCGTTTGATACTGTGATCGCCAAGCAACGACTGGCAGCAACTGTATCTTAGTGGCATGAATATCAGGTGAACAGGTGAATTAGGCGTATTTCGCCAAGTTTTCTTTCCGTGAGGAAAGAGGGGGGAGTATACAGACCCCACTGTTACTTCGTTAACTATTATAGCAATCTGTATGACGTAGCGACACGGACGTAGGGTGGTCGGGGTATATAGGCTGTTGCGTACTTGGAACCCTTCGGGCGCATAAAGTATTCATTCCTTGCAGTCGTGTCATAGGCGAGTCGATATGTGCATAAGGAAGTGAAAAATCCATCACCAGATAGCGGCACAATCGGTTCTTAGTATTGACAAGTTAGTGACGCGAACGCCTGTTTTTTGGCCTAATTTTTTCTAACGATTATTTCAGCAATGTTAGAATAAACATTTGTGGCTCAAAAATAGTGGGAAGCTGGTTTTGAAAGTACTATATCTTTGTCATACGATTAATTCACATCATGGTGGGCGTACTCATGCGCGTGAATTTTATGCTGCTTTGAATGCTGTTAAGGGTGTGGAGTCAGTTGATTCGTTTTACGAGTTGGAGGAAGGCCTACCAAAACCGCAACCGTCTGAAAAGAGGTTGACCGCTGCGAGCTGGTTACCGCCTTCGATTCATGCCTTTTTACGTATGACGGTGATGCACCCAAGGCGCACAGAAGAGGTCAGCAGAAAATTGGCAGCGCAGAATTATGATTTGTTGATCGTGCGTAATGAGTCTGTCAGGATTGACTTTGCCGAACTTAAACGGCGGCACCCTACTGTTAAAATTGCAATAGAAGTTAACGCAATTTTATCTGATGAGCATTTCAAATCAAAAATGGTACGTACCCTTCCTCGGCGGTTAGAATTTAAGCAGTTTAGATTTGTTGATAAAATCTTCCCTGTCTCTTCTGTGCTCAAGCAGTTATTAATAGACGCTGGAGTCAGCGAAGACAAGATTGTGGTTAACCCTAATGGAGTCGATGTGCGAAGGTTTGATTGCGATTTGTTGTCTCAACGCAAAGCATTACGCCGACGTTACGGGATTCCCGAGGATCGGTTTGTTATTGGTTATTTGGGGGGGATGGAGGCGTTTCGACGGTTGCCCGAACTGGTCAAAAGCTATGCCTTGCTGGCTAACGGTAATCAACAAGATAAATTCTTTTTGTTTGTGATTGGTGATGGGCAAGACTTTCCGGTTGTGCACGCAGAGTTAGGCCGAAATTGTCCGAAAGACAGTTACCTCCAGCTTGGTTGGCAGGACCATCAGGATGTTCCGCAGATTATGGCAACCTTTGATTTAGCCGTAATGCCTTATACCCTTGATTATTGCTCACCTCTTAAGCTGTTTGAATATATGTCTATGGGGTTACCAACAATTGGCCCAGATACCCCTTCTGTGCGGGAGTTATTCAGGGCTGGAGAGCATCTTTGGCTGGCGCCACAGAATGTAGTGGGGTCAGATGGTTTGGCAAAATTAATACGCAGATTAGCTGATGATTCAGCGCATCGTGACGGCGTGGCGAAAAAAGGCTGCCATTGGGTAAAAGAAAATTATACCTGGCATACGAATGCGGCTAGAGTGATATCGGAATTTCAGTAATTTTATTGCTCTCTCAAGCTTTGATTGTTGGGCATTTAGAATTTGTTAGATTGGTTTATTAAAATATAGTACACAACAACTGTTTCTCGCTAAAATGGAAGTTACTTCTCGTGCGCAGTTATTAGCCACGGAGTGGTTATGGACTTACAATAACCAACGGCCGTATACAGCGATTGGTGGGGTGCCGCCAATCAGATTATTGGAAGCCGCTTAAACCTCTATTTTTAGCTACTGCGGAAAATAGGGGGATTACAATTGTGCCTGAAATATTCAGATTCAAGGCGAAAACCTTCGTAATAGCCAGCTATTACGTGCGATTTTCGCCTTGAATCTGAATATTTCAGGCACACGCGAGAAGTAACTTCCATTTTAGCGAGAAACAGTTGTTGTGTACTA
>JAESQP010000121.1 GCA_016765075.1 Gammaproteobacteria bacterium | reverse complement strand
CCAACATTAAATTAGCAAAACGCGCAACCAAAACATTTTGCACGGTTCCTTTCCCCAGGTAATGATCAATACGATAAATTTGGTTTTCTTTTAAATGCTTATCTAGCGACCGCTGTAATGCTTGAGCACTAAGCAAGTCATAACCAAAGGGTTTTTCAATCACTACGCGACGCCGGCCATTTTTCTCATCGAGCAGCTTGGCTTTGCCTAGATGTGCAACAACGCTACCAAAATCAGCCGGACGAATTGACATATAAAAAACAATATTATTGGAATATTCTGGCTTGTCTTTGAACAGTTTAGATAAACTGGAAAACGATTCTGCTGCGCCATAATCACCAAGAAAATAAACCACTCTTTTGAGGAATCTCTTCAATACGGCCTCATCGACATCAGCACCGTACTTATCACGAATCATCGCTTCGACGTTTTTTATCCAGGCCGCTTGTTTCTCATCTTCGCGACCAAAACAAATCACCACCATACCGTCTGGCATACGGTTATTTCGATCAAGCTGGTATAAAGAGGGGAGAAGCTTTAAGCGAGCCAGATTACCCGTTGCGCCAAAAATTACTACAGAGCATGTTCCGTCCATTGTTACTCTCCTTTTAGCTCTTCATCTCATGGCCGCCGAATGCATTACGCATTAGCGACAATAGTCGATTGGCATAACCTTCTGAATCCTGGCTAGCAAAACGCACTTGTAATGCAGCAGTAATTACTGGCGCAGCAACACCTTGCTCAATCGCCTCAATAGCCGTCCAACGGCCTTCACCAGAATCGGTTACCACATCTGATACTTTGTTCAAATCAGGCTCACTCGCTAAGGCTTCAGCGGTCAAGTCAAGCAACCAACTTTGCACCACAGATGAATGACGCCACAGCTCAGTAATTGCCGCCAAATCCAGATTATAAGCTTGACGTGCTTTGAGAATCGCCAGGCCTTCCGCATAGGCTTGCATCATGCCGTATTCAATACCGTTGTGAACCATCTTAGTAAAATGACCGGCACCGACCGGCCCAACATGAGACCAGCCACGGTCATCAGCTGGCGCCAATGTTTGTAAAGCAGGTTGCATAATGTCAGCGACCCAATCTTCACCACCAACCATTAAACAATAACCGTTCTTCAAACCCCATATACCGCCTGAGGTTCCCGCATCCATAAAACCGATACCGTGTTCAGCCAGCATAATGCCGTGACGTTCACTATCGTGGAAATTGGAGTTACCACCATCGACAATCACATCACCTTCGCTGAGCAGTGGAATAAGCGCTTGTAGCTGCTGTTCGGTAATTTCGCCAGCGGGTAACATCAACCAAACAACACGGGGCGCCTCTAGCTTGGCAACAGCGTCTGCTACAGAGCTGGCGGCAATCATGCCGTCACTTGCTGCAATGTTCACAACGACCGACTCGTCGCGATCATAGCCAACAACTTCGTGGCCTCCCTGACATAAGCGGCGCACCATATTGCCACCCATCTTGCCTAATCCTATCATTGCTAGCTTCATGAGCTCCCTCCCCTGGAATTCAATATCACGTGGACACAATAGTCACGTATAGTGTTTAATCGGTAGCAAAATACGTGACTTTAGATCTAAGTGTCAGACACCATACTAAATACGTTGCGATCCGGATACCCGTATGCAGACGCCATTCAACCCAGCAAGCGGTGAAGTGAATGACAATAACTCATAAAAGTAATGACCATAACCCACATACCAATACATGCTTAAAACCCTATTTGTCGCCAGTGAAGCGCACCCATTAATCAAAACCGGCGGCCTCGGTGATGTCGCTGGTGCATTGCCATTGGCACTGCAAAAAAGTGGTGCCGATGTCAGGGTAGTATTGCCTGCCTATCGCAAAGTATTGCAACAAGCTGGCCAGCTAGCACTCGTCAGCAACCAAATAGAGACTGTATCACCAACGGTATGCATACTCGAAGGTAGGCTAGCCAACACGAATATAATTTTATGGTTGGTTGATGCCCCCGCATTATTTGATCGCAGTGGCGAACCTTATAGTAATGCCAATGGTGACGACTGGCCCGACAATGCTCTGCGCTATGCTACCTTTAGTAAAGTAATTAACGCCATCGCCAATGATCGCGCTAAACTCAATTGGCGCCCCGACATTGTCCATTGCAACGATTGGCAAACCGGCCTAGTACCGGCGTTACTCTCACTAGAAAAACATCGCCCAGCCTCGATATTCACCATTCACAATATGGCCTATCAAGGCATTTTTAATTGGCAACAATTCAATCAGCTCGACCTACCCAACAGCTTGTGGTCGGTCGACAGCATGGAGTATTACGACCAAATTTCCTTTTTAAAAGGCGGTATCGTCCACAGCGATGTTGTTAACACCGTCAGCCCACGTTATGCCGAAGAAATTTGTACGCCAGAATTTGGCTGCGGCATGGAAGGCATTCTACAACAACGCCGTGATCGCCTTAGCGGCATACTCAATGGCGTCGATTACGAGGTATGGGACCCACGCAAAGACAGTTTAATTTCGCGCCAATACGATTATGCTACTTTCCGTTTTAAACGCCAAAACAAAGTCGCATTGCAAAAACAAATGGGGCTTGAAGTCGACCCAACAATACCCATGCTAGGCGTCATCGGGCGCATGGTTGAGCAAAAGGGTATCGATTTAATTATCGATCTATTACCAAAATTAAGCCGACAAAGAGTACAATTCGTCGGCTTAGGAAGCGGCATTAAGGCCTACGAGGAAGAAATGGCCCAGGTTGTGGCGCGTAATTCTGCAAAATTTGCCTACCATATTGGCTACAATGAGCAGCTTGCGCATCAAATCGAAGCGGCGGCGGATATCTTTTTGATGCCCTCGCGCTTTGAACCTTGCGGCTTAAACCAGATATACAGCCTACGGTATGGCACGGCACCTATCGTCCGTAACACTGGCGGTCTGGCAGATACCGTCGTTGATGCAACCCAGGCCAACTTGCGTACCGGGCAAGCCACCGGATTTGTCTTTAATGAGGCAAAACCAGCAGATTTTGAACGTGCCGTTACCCGCGCGCTAAATCTGTTTCAACAACCACGAATGTGGAAAAAAATGATCAAGGCAGGCATGGCGCAAAACTACAGCTGGGATATTAGCGCAAATGCCTATATCGATCTGTGTCACAAAGCCCTAAAATATCGCGGCTAACCCCCGCCCTAACAAAATAAAGAAAAGCATTATGAGTGATAAACAGCTACGTTCACGCGTCAAGCTATTCGGCAACCTACTCGGCGACATCATCCGTGAGCAAGAAGGCCCGCGTGTACTTAAAGCGGTAGAGACCTTACGCAAAGGCTTTATTCGCCTGCGTGACGAAGAAAATCCAGAAAAACGCGAACAGCTGAATCGTGTCATTAATCGTTTTGACGACAAGACCCTGACCAACGTTATTCGCGCCTTCAGCACCTATTTCAAACTAGTAAACATTGCTGAAGAAGCACACCAACACCGCGAACGTCGCATTCAAGCGAAAAAAGGTGGGCCACTCTGGCATGGGTCGTTTGAATCAACACTCCGTGAATTCAAAGCCAATAGCATAAGTAAAGAAGAGCTACAGCACTTACTCAATCGCCTCTGTTTTATGCCAGTAATTACTGCACACCCAACACAGGCCAAACGCCACACCATTATGGAGGCTCTGCGTCGTATCTTTCTCAAAGCTGAAGACCTTTCTGATACCCGCCTAAGTAGAGAACAACGCGCTGAAATAACCACAGAACTGAACACACTCATCGAAATTCTATGGTCAACCGACGAAGTTCGTAGCTTTAAACCAACGGTTGTCGATGAAATAAAAAACGGCTTGTACTATTTTGAAGAAAGTCTGTTTGATGCCGTACCGTTAATCTATCGTTATTTTGAAAAAGGCGTTCGTCGCAGTTATGGCGAAACAGACATTACTGTACCGAGCTTTCTACGCTTTGGTTCCTGGATTGGTGGCGATCGCGACGGCAACCCGTTTGTTAAGCCTGAAACCACCGCAACGGCGGTAAGACTGCATTCGCGCACGATACTGCTGCATTACATCAAACGCATGACAAAACTCAGGCGTGTCTTGACGCATTCTAGCGACCTGGCACAACCTAGTGACGCCTTTGCTGCCAGCCTGGCAAAGGACGAGGTTCTCGCCCAGAGGGTGCTGAAAGAACGCGCCGACCGCTTCCGCAACGAACCCTATCGTCGCAAGCTCTACTTCATGAGCTACAAGCTTGAAGGCAACCTGATTGACATTAAGAGTAAGCTGGAAAACAAATCTGCCTACTCAATTGCCGCCTATAAAGATGAAGCAGAGTTTCTCGAAGAATTAAAAATTATCCACGCATCTTTGCATAGCCATAATGCAGGAAAGATCGCTGACGCAGACCTAAAAGATTTAATACGTTTGGTAGAAACCTTTGGTTTCTTCCTTATGCATTTGGATCTACGCCAAGAGTCTACGCGCCACAGCGAGGCTGTTATAGAATTACTAAAAACAAAAAACATCGACTATAAAGCACTGTCAAATGACGAGCGCAGCATAACCTTAACAAAACTCATTAATGAAGGCGCTGATATTGTTTCCGGTAACTCGGCAATTACTGAGCCGACTCAAGAAACCTTAGATGTCTTCCATGTTATGGCAGTCATGCGCAAAGAGGTTAGCACTAACGCCTTTGGTCATTACGTTATTTCAATGACGCACAACGCCAGTCATGTTCTTGAAGTCATGTTGCTGGCACAACAAGCAGGCTTGCTAGGCAAAACGGACAAGGGATGGTTTTGCCATATCTGCGTCAGCCCCTTATTCGAAACCATCGAAGACCTGGAACAAATTCGTCCCGTCATGGGCGAACTATTTGACAACCCAACATACCGTGAACTACTTACTGCATCGGGTAATCTACAAGAAGTTATGTTGGGTTATTCCGACTCCTGTAAAGACGGTGGCATACTCGCTTCTAACTGGCTGCTCTATCACGCACAGCGTGAAATGACTGAGCTTGCCGATGAACACGACATTCAATGCCGTTTATTCCACGGTCGTGGCGGTACTATCGGACGTGGCGGTGGCCCGACCCATGAGTCCATCTTGTCACAACCAGACGGTACGGTTCACGGTGAAATTAAATTCACCGAACAAGGTGAAGTCTTGTCGTACAAATATAGCAATGCAGAAACCGCTGTTTACGAAGTCACCATGGGTGTCACCGGATTATTGAAAGCCAGTACCTGCTTAATACGCAAACCAGCACCTGACAATCAAGATAATCTAAAAATTATGGGTGAACTCACCAAAATTGGTGAAAGCTATTATCGTGACCTCACCGAGAGAACCGACGGCTTTATGGATTACTTTTACGAAGCCACGCCAGTGAATGAAATCGGCATGATGAACATGGGCTCGCGTCCCAGCCATCGCAAAAAGTCGCGTTCAAAAAGCTCTATCCGCGCCATTCCCTGGGTCTTCGGTTGGGCGCAATCACGCGCCACACTGCCCGCCTGGTTTGGCGTTGGTAAAGCATTAGCCGACTGGCATCAAAACGATCCAACACGTATCGCCGAACTACAGCGTATGTACCAGGACTGGCCGTTCTTTCGCGCCCTGCTCAGTAATATTCAAATGGCATTGTTTAAGTCTAATATGATTATCGCCCAGGAATATATGAAGCTAGCGCATGACCAAAATACCGCTGGTGATATATTTAAATCAATCAAAACCGAATACGACAGAACTATTCGCAGTATTCTCGAGATTACGAAAAATGATAAGTTGATTGGTGACAACCCGTCATTGGTCTTATCGTTAGAACGTAGAAACCCGTATCTTGATCCGTTGAATCATATTCAGATCACCTTAATTCAACGTTTTCGTGAGCTGGATGAACATAGCGATAAAGAGAAAGCGATGTTGAACCCATTATTGCGGACGATTAATGCCATAGCGGCGGGAATGAGAAATACTGGGTAGGATAGAGTTGTATTTTATACCTTTAAGAAGAGAAGAAAATTATAAAAGCATTTTTTCTCACTAATACTTTTGGTTGCTTTTTGCGAAGAGATAGCTTGCCACTAAGGCACAAAATAAATTTATTAAGCGACTTGTGTAGGAATAAAATTGCCTATCCGCTTGATATCGTTATTCTCATTAAGATAAATCAGTGTCGGCTTAAACCCAGCTAACTCAGACTCATCTAATTCAGCATAAGCACAAATAATAAGACAATCGCCTGGATCGGCTTTGTGTGCTGCTGCGCCATTCACTGAAATAATTTTTGAACCCTTTTCACCTGAAATAGCATAGGTTTGAAAGCGCTCGCCATTTGATACGTTGTAGATCGAGATTTGTTGATATTCGCGTATGCCTGCCGCTGCCAATAGCTCTGAATCAATCGCACAGGATCCCTCATACTCTTTTTCAGAATGAGTCACATGAGCGCGATGCAATTTGGCTTGAAGCATAGTGAGACGCATAAAAATATATCTAAGTCATTGAATTAGAACAATTATAGCATATTTTGCCTAGCTAAAATAGGCCAAAGTATAAAACGAAAACAGTGACTTAACGTGACAGGGTGACGTTATCAATTAGCCTTGTCTTACCCAACTTGGCCGCACCCAAGACAACCAGCTCCTGGTCATTTGGCATGGCTTTCGCCATATCTTGTTGTCGACGCACTTCAATATAATCTGGCACAAAGCCGAGTGTTCGCAGCGAAGCCAATGCTTGATTTTCTAACACCGAAAAATCGTTATTTGCCTTCATTAAATCGTGACGGATACCACACAAAGTGTTGTATAAACCGTTAGCTTTAGTGCGATCTGTATTCGTTAAATATTGATTGCGCGAACTCATGGCAAGCCCATCGGCTTCACGGTAGGTCGACACGCCGACAACTTCAACGGGCAGTATGAGCTCTAACACCATTTGTTTGACCATATAGAGCTGCTGAAAATCTTTCTCGCCTAAGAAGAGCCTGTCTGGTGTAATGATATTTAAAAATTTGTTGACCACGGTGAGTACGCCATCAAAATGGCCATCTCTGTGTGCACCACAAAGCTCATTGTTTAAACCCGCTATCGATACCATAGTCGTTGTATTAATAACACCACACGGATAAAGGTCTTCTACTTGCGGTAAAAATAAGGCATCAACGCCATCTTCAATCAATGCTAGCTGATCGCTATCGATAGTGCGCGGATAATCTGAAAAATCTTCCCCTGCTGAAAACTGGGTAGGATTCACGAAAATACTGACAATGACACGATCACAATGCGAACGCGCATTGACAATCAAACTACGATGCCCTTTATGTAGGCTACCCATGGTGGGAACAAAGCCAATAGTTTGACCCTGGCTACGCCACTCGGCCACCAGTGCGCGCAGCGCCGTCACATGCTGCAGGCTTTGCATCAGCCTGTATTCTCACCAGGACAACAAGCCCTCGCTGGATCTTTGAATCGACAAAGGATTTTCCTCAGTCGGAAATACACACTGTTATTCCGCTCCTTCGTAAAATCCCTTGTGCGCCCGAAGGAAGTGCCCCCACGCCTTCGCGGGGGCAGGCTCTTGGGGTGCAAGGCGCGAGAAGAGAGATTTAGTGGTGCTAAATGAACGACGAGCAATGCCGCCTGGTTCAATTTGGGGCGCAACCCGAAGGGATGGAGCCATTTTCCCGCAGGACGGCGTTGCACCCCGAGGGCACGTAGCAGCTCGCTTGTGTACCGCAAGTACACGGCGCTTACTGCGCCTTGCCCTGCGAAAAAATGGTCTCCATCGCTACCATGTTTATAGTGTTAACAGACCCTAAGACACTTGAAACACACTCAACTTTATCACCCTCGTCATTGGCTATCGTGGCTCGTTGTGGCTATCATCCGCAGCGTTGCGCTGCTGCCTGCCAGAACATTAATGTGCTTCGGGCCACCACTGGGCAGCTTGCTTCACCTATTGATTCGCCGCCGTCGGCGAATCGCCCGAAACAATCTGCAACGTGCTTTTCCAGAGAAAACACCTGAGGACATTGATGCGCTCGTTTATGCGCATTTTCAAGCACTCGGCATCATGGTGGTGGAAATGCTCATTACCTGGTTCAAACGCGGTAAGCAAATTCCGGCAAAAATAGAAATCACTGGACAGCAATATCTAGAGCAAGCGTTGGCTAAAGGCAAAGGGGTGCTGTTGCTCAGCGCACATTTCACTTCTTTAGAGATCGGCGGCGCCTTACTGCAACGTGATACCCAATTTGATATTCACGGCATGTATCGGCCACACGAGAATCCCGTTTTCGAGGCCGTTATTAAACAAGGTAGACAACATTGGTTTAAGACAATGATAGCTCGCGACAACGTTAAAAAAATGCTGCGCAGTTTAAAAAGAGGGTTGATTGTCTGGTATGCGCCTGACCAGGCTTACGGTGGTCGCAATAGTATTCAGGTGCCTTTTTTTGGTCATAATGTTGCCACCAACCCTGGCACATCACGCATAGCCAAACTCAGTGGCGCACCAGTTATCCCTTATTTCCCGATTCGAAAATCAAACGGTCTTGATTACGAGTTGCGACTATTGCCTGCAATAGAAAATTTTCCCAGTGATGATTTAACTGAGGATGCGTTGAGAATCAATCAATTAATTGAAGACATAGCAAGAGAATATCCGGAACAATATTATTGGGTGCACCGCCGGTTTAAATATTCAGATAACCCAATCAAATAAAGCTGCTGCAAGTGTACCGGCTAGGAAGCTATATACCCTCGTATTAGCTGGCGCCAATGATCAAATTCAAAATGAAAATTAGGGGTTTTTCGTTTGAATTTAAGTAATGATCTCTTTAGTCGTTCAATATTGTCTAGCTTCCAAAGCTCGCCTGATTTTATGGCGCCTTTATCAAAATCGAGGACAAATAATTCTTGCTGTTGATTAATGAGAATATTGTTGGCGTTAAGATCAGCGTGAAAAATATTGGCTCGATGAAAACGCTTTATACAAACACCAACAGCTTGCCAAGCCTCTAAATTAAGTGGCAACTGCGTTAAGTATTGTGCCAAAGTTTTAGCTGCCTCTATTTGTACGGTAATAAGATCAGCCCGATAGCAACAATGCTTTATAGCAACATGCGCTACAACTGGCACTGGAACTGGCAAGCCTTTTTCTCTCATCATCGCTAGCAAACGCCATTCTCTAAACGCTCGTGTTGTTTCTGGCTTGCAACCATAATATTGGTCGTGAACAATGTGAGATAACAGTCCTCCACGCAAATAGTGTTTAGCGACCAGGGAATGGTCTTCACAGCGAAAAAACTGCACCTCACCTCGTCCTTGACTATTCACACTGTCGATATTTTGGTTATTGCTAAAGCCAGACGCAAAAAACTTAACGCAATCCTCGCTTGTTAAATACGCCTCATTAAATAAGATATACTGATTGCCGGATTGAATGACTTGACTCATTTTTAGCCTTATACCCACATGGGGTAGCCAGCTTAGCACAGCGCACAGCAGTGAATAATTGTGAGATACACTCTATATGGATAAGCCGATGAATGAGGTAATGACCCCCATTTCTTTTGGTGAGCTAATTGATAAAATCACCATTCTTGAAATCAAGTCTGAACGCATCACAGATGAAGCTAAATTGAAAAATATACGTTATGAACTTGGACTATTGAGTTCTGTGTGGCAGCAACATAACAACGATAAAACTGATATTTCCCCGCAATGGAAAGCATTACGCGAAATAAATAGTAAACTTTGGATTATTGAAGATGATATACGTGATCTTGAACGTGATGGCGATTTTGGCGAGTCGTTTATCGCTTTGGCACGGGCCGTCTATTTGACCAATGATGAGCGCTCCAACGTTAAGCGAGATATTAATATTACGCTAGGCTCAACAGTGGTAGAAGAAAAATCTTATGCGAATTATTCATGATCCAGACAATGAATTAGGCAGTAACTCAGCCAACATCTCATCCACTTTCGAAATTACCTCGTCAACCTCAATTAACGACATCACTCCCGGCACTTCTATTTTTCTTCCCCACTTTAATTGAGAAGGCTGCTTATTTAGAAATTTCTCTGCTGCCTTAGCGTAGGCATCGATACACCAGTGCCGGCTATGATAAGGGCCTGAACGCTGAGGGTCGGTTGCCGCATACAAACCCAGTACCGGTGTGCCGACTGCATTGGCAATATGTGCCGGACCAGAGTCAGGGCTCACTAAAAAAAGAGCATTATGTAATATCGCCACCATCTGCTCTAGCGTATCTTTGCCAATAATATTACGCAGCCTGCAGTGCATTTTTTTTCTATTGCCAATCCAAGCGTAGCCTCAAGTGCACTTCTACCACCACACAGCACGACTTCAAGTCCATGTTCAGCAATCAAATGATCGGCCACGGCAGCATAGCCTTCAGCCGTCCAGTTACGTAGAGCATGACTTGATGCAGGACTAATGACCACATAAGGTCGATCGGCCGGGATTAAGCCCTTGGCGACATCCATAGCCGTTGCTGATATTGGCATCTTATAATCAACCTTATCGACTGTAATATTTAGCGGTTGCAAAAAACTCAATAATGCTTCAAGCACATGTTGCTGCGGAACATGCGCAATCGATCGGTTAATGACTAGTGTATGCCCCTCCTTCGACCTTTCTTTATCAAAACCAATCTTTATTGGCGCCTTCACCATTGCCGCAATTAAATTTGCGCGTAGTGACAACTGCATATGCAGCAAAACATCAAATTGACAGTTTCGCAAAATAGGAAGTAATCGCCAATATTCTGCTATCCCTGCTGCCTTATTAAAAGCAATAAACTCGACCCCAGAAAGATTGGGCAACAGCTTTTTCTCGAATTCGCCGATGATCCAACTGATTTTACAATCAGGCCAGGCTTTTCGTATAGCACTGATAACGGGCAAAACATGAGTAACATCACCCAGCGCCGATAGACGTAGTAAACAGATATGTTTTGGCTTAATTTTTAGAGACATTATTTAAGTGCTTACACTGCTTAACTTAACCATTCTACCTCCTAACACTAAAATAATAACAGCCTGACAGGGGTAAGCTGCCAAGGCAGCATATCGTATATAATTGCAGATGGATTTATTTCAAATAAAGCGATTGGCATGCACGCCCAACGGCATCTTTTCTTTATCACCCAAAATTACTCGTATTCGATACTGCGCCCATTGCAACACGCTATTCGGGTACGTGGTGGCGAAGTAGCATGGTTGTTGGCGGGAAAAGAATTGAATTACGACTACCTACGCGATGATGAGCATCGAATTTATAGTATAGAAGAAGCCATAAACTACGCACCTGCCGCCTGTTACGCGCCAGGCGATATTGTCCCTTATATGATCCCCGGCGTTAAAGTCAGTGTCTTTCATGGCTTTAATGTCGCCGGCAAAAAAAATAAATTTAAAATTCGTGGCTTCTTTGACCTTTTCTGTACACAAGGTGCTGATACTACTCAACCATTTCAAGCATTGGCAGATAAACATAAAAGTTTCAGGGTAGTGGAAACAGGTTGGCCAAAACTTGACACTCTGTTCAGCAATGCAGGTCAAGACAAATCAAACGAAAAACCGACTATCCTGTATTCTTCAACGTTTTCCGAACGACTGACATCTGCTCCATATTTGATAAGCACAATCAAACAACTTGCTGCCAAATCAAATTGGCACTGGCTGATAACGCTACACCCTAAAATGAAACCCGAAATGGTTGCTGCTTACAAGGCAATACAGAGTGATAATCTACGCTATATTGAGAGCGATGACTTAATACCCGTATTGCTGCAGGCCGATGTGATGCTATGCGATACCTCATCAATTATGTATGAATTTCTGTTAACGCAAAAACCGGTGGTCACGTTTAAAAACAAGGTCAGAAGCTCTTATTTTCTCAATACAAATAATGTAGATGAAATAGAAAGCCTTATTACACAAGCACTTTCGAAACCAGAAGAACTCATGCGATCTATCAAACACTACTCTGCAATCATTCACCCCCACAGAGATGGGAAATCGAGCGATAGAGTACTGGATGCAGTTGAATGGTTTTTAAGCGAAGGGCACAAAGGCCTCAAACAGAAATATCTTAGCCCACTACGACGTTATAAAATACGGAGAAAATTTTGTTGAATATGAGTCAGGTAGCGATTAATACCTGAAAATAGTTGGTGAATTTATCCACTGTTTCTTCAACTAACGCATCATTATTTGCAATTTACTCGGTATAGAATTCTTTATCGATATTCTTGCTAACTAAAAGTAAATGTAGATGGGCGGTAATTACCAAGCTGTTAGCTGTCTCTAACATCACACCTAACCTTTTGCTGAGTCGAGCATTAACTACGCAGGCGTATGTTTATTGGTTTGTTGGCCTCGCCGAGGGGAGGCATTATTTACGTTTTTCATCTTCACGCATGGCCCAAGCACCAGCGTATTTATTAAAGGTGTATTGCGCGTAAATCATGGCCATTAAAAAACCGCGCCCGCCATCAATGATCCCCAAGCGAAATATATAAATTTGAAAGAATACCCAAACTGACCTCAGTGCTGCGACAGCAAGCCCGCCACCATAACGACCTGCTTTATGTCTTTTTTCTGCACCAAGATTGGCATATAAACTTGCCTTATTAAGTAAATGTTCAAAGTCGCGGTTTGAATAATGCAGTAAACGATTTTTTAGCTTAGACGTTTTACCTTTAGGTAGGATTATCTTTTCATGGACTAAATCATCACTAAACTGTGCGCCTTCGCGCCGGAATAAACGTTCAACAAAACGGGCGCTGCGACCATAATCAAGTTGTTTGCCAAATAACATCACCGCCCATTGAATCTTAAAGGACACTTCTACAGGTGATGTGGCAAGTATGGTTTGAATTTCATCTGCAAGCTCCGGTGTAAGGACTTCATCAGCATCGATAGACAAGACCCAGTCATACATGGTCATATCGAGAGCGCGTTGCTTTTGCGGGCCATAACCTGGCCAATCCGTAATATAAACTTTATCGGTGTAGGTTTGCGCAATAGCTACCGAATTATCCGTACTGCCACTGTCCAACACAATGATCTCGTCTGCGATATCGGCGACTGAGCGCAAACATCGATCAAGCCGGTCTTGTTCATTTTTTGTAATAATAATGACTGATAATTGATAGGACACCGTGTTTTCACTTGTCTTTTTAAACAAACCAGGTAATTAATTATGCTGACGCATAGTAATAAATAATACAAAACGCTATTTTTCTGTACAAACTATTACTAAGCAGCATCTATTTCACTACTCTGCAAGCCCTGCTCAGAGGATCCCCATGTTTTTGCAGACAAGGCTACGGTCAACAATAATAAATAAATAACCGTACCGTAACCATAAAGTTCGTTATGAAAGAACTGTATGGGCAGATAACCAAAAGAAACAACGACTGCCGCTTTCACAACCGCACAATTTTCTTTCATCGTTCTATGTATAGAGCGGTATAGGTTAACAAGTAACACGGCGCCGCAGAGCATAAATATGCCAAAGAAAACTGCGCCCCATTCTACTAATATCTGTAAATAACTATTGTGAAAATCCCATGGAAATAAGACTGCAAGAGCGTACTGTTGTTGATAACTAACTGATTGACTAAAAAAGTGATCTAGAAATAATGGTTCTACCTGAGAATAACCCGCTCCAAACCAAAATTGTTTCTGTGAGAAATCCCACCCTGCTTGCCATAGTTGAAGTCTCGCGTTATTGGAAAAATTAGCGCTAAAATCAAATATTGATTTAGCTTCATGTATAAACTCACTCTCACCGAGAAAAAATAGTGATGCAACAATAGCAATGGCAATAATGATAAGGAATCGTCTATAGAATAGAAGGCTGAACACCACCATACCAAGAAAACACCCTAGCCAGGCCCCACGAGCAGCGCTCATTAGTAACCCAGCGCTTAATAATAGTAGCGATAGAAATAGTACCCAGAACCAATTGCCATATTGCTGTCTAAAATGCTCGTCAAATAAAAATACTATTAACGTCAATATGACAATAACCAACATATCTGCGTTACGTAGAATAAAGTGAAAACCTTCAAACCCTCCTAACACTCTTTGCTCGGACTGGCTGAATCCATAAAGAGTAGCTATTAGCGCAGACACCCATACAGCAACAAGCAAACCCATTGAGGCGTTTTTGTTACGAGCTACCAAGATAATGGCTATAGGTAAAATGAAAAATTTAAAACGCGTTAGATATTGCCCTATTTCGTAGATTCCACCTGCTTCAGTTAACGCTGCCAGCGGTATCCCTATTAAAACGGGTATTAAAAAAAGCACCCACCACGGGTAATCGCGCAACGATCTCAAGCCAAGCCGCCAAAGCAAAACCACGGAACATAGATAAGCCAACCCAGAAAAAATATTTATGCCCGCTTTGGAAACAAAGCTAAATAAAAATAGGGCAACGAGCAATAAATATACAGCTTTAGATAAACGAGGATATTCAGCCAAAGCCTTATCTATTATGAGGTTACTTTGTGGGCGAGCAATATTAATACGTCTTCCTTATTACAAGAATATCAATTTTATTGATTACAATTGCAGAAACTCAATGTCTCCGCAGTAGATTCATCCTAAGTTCGACAGGCTCTTAGTAAGGGAAAATTTAACTCTGCTCAACCAAGATGTAGTCAGCGCCACAATATGGGCACTTCACTTCACCTTTTTCTTCAACTTGCAAAAATACTCGCGGATGCGAGTTCCATAGGCTCATGCTGGGCATAGGGCAATGTAATGGCAAGTCTGCTTGAGTCACTTCATAGCGGTTTTGCGCATTCGGCTCAATAAGATCGGTGTTGCCCGATGTATTTCCCGGTGTATTCATCTGTGCCAAAACACTCTCTCCAAACGACTTAAAGTCATAGTTATAACACCAGGCTAGCTGTTAACGTAACTCAACCATTGTGCATGTTCAGTGCGGCGCCCATGAACTTGGTCAAAGTACAATGCTTGCAACTCTTCGGTCACTGGACCACGACCACCCTGGCCAATGGCACGCCCATCAAGCTCGCGAATGGGTGTTACTTCGGCTGCACTGCCGGTAAAAAAGGCCTCATCAGCAACATAGACTTCATCACGACTAATACGTTTTTCTATCACCTCATAGCCTGATTCGCGCGCCAAGGTAAACATGGTATCACGCGTAATACCATCCAAGGCAGAGCTCAAATCTGGCGTATACAGGATATTATTTTTTATGATGAAAATATTCTCGCCACTGCCTTCGGCAACGAATCCATCAACATCAAGCAACAAAGCCTCATCACAGCCAACTGCTAAGGCTTCGCTCAGCGCCATCATTGAATTAACATAATTACCATTGGTCTTGGCACGGCACATGGTGATATTCGTACGATGGCGTGTATACGAAGATGTCCGTACTCGGATACCTTTGGCCATATTCTCTTCGCCCATATAAGAGCCCCAAGCCCAGGCGGCGACAATGACATGGGTTTTTAGATTATCGGCGCGCAGACCCATGCCTTCGGAGCCATAAAAGCACATTGGGCGGATATAGCCCGAATCCAGATTATTTTCAGCAACCGCCTGAATAACAGCCGCATTGATTTCATCCTTGCTATAAGGCATAGGCATATTAAGAATATGCGCTGAATCAAACAAACGATCAGTGTGCTCTTGCAGTCGAAAAATCGCAGCACCTTTCCCTGTTTTATAGGCGCGCAGGCCTTCAAACACTCCTAAACCATAATGCAGGGTATGCGTTAAAACATGTATCTTGGCATCACGCCAAGGTACCAGCTCGCCGTCAAACCAAATGACGCCGTCACGATCATCCATCATGGATCATTTCCTGGGTTCTGCTTGCCCATTCTGTATACCGGGACAAGCTATTGATGACACAGCACGACAAACTAGCCGCCCATTTTGCGATGGGTTTCAAGTTCTGGCGCTCAAATCCGTATATTTTACCTGTATCAGGCAGATAGTTTTAGTGTTTTTAATAAAAGCCTCGATTAAAGCCCGAGCAAAAAGCCGCCGATAACCTCAGTCACAGACTTTCCACAATCGATCCGGTGCACATATCCATGGAATTTAAAGATTATCTCAAAATATTGGTTCTCAAAGAAGGCTCCGATCTGTATTTAACCACAGGTGCGTACCCCAGTATTAAAACACAGGGGGTATTAACGCCTATAGAAAGCTCACCCTTGCCACCAGGTCGGGTTAAAGCCATGGCAATGGCCTTAATGAATGAAGAGCAACAAGCATCGTTTGCACAAGCGCCTGAAATGAACTTGGCAGTATCCGAACACGGTACCGGTCGCTTTCGTGTCAATATCTTTCAGCAACGCCATGAAGTCGGCATGGTGGTACGCTCCATCAATACAGTTATCCCCAGCATTGAAAGCCTAGGTTTGCCGCAGATACTGAAGAAGCAAATCATGGAAAAACGTGGCCTGATTCTGTTTGTCGGGGGCACAGGATCCGGTAAATCAACGTCTCTGGCCTCGCTCATTGATTACCGAAACACCAATAGCGGTGGCCACATTATCACCATTGAAGACCCTATCGAGTTTGTTCACAGTCACAAAAAATCGATTATTAATCAGCGTGAAATCGGCTTTGATACCAATAGCTACGCCGATGCACTGAAAAATACCTTACGCCAAGCGCCGGACGTTATTCTCATTGGTGAAATTCGTGATCGCGAAACCATGGAGCACGCCATCGCTTTTGCTGAAACGGGTCACCTTGTATTATCAACATTGCACGCTAATAGTGCTAACCAGGCCTTTGGTCGTATTATTAATTTCTTCCCAGAAGAACGTCGCCAGCAGTTGCTATCTGATCTATCGTTGAATATGCGTGCTTTTATTTCACAACGCCTAGT
>JAESQP010000120.1 GCA_016765075.1 Gammaproteobacteria bacterium | reverse complement strand
GGGGTATTAAGAACGGTAACCGTTCAGGCGACCTTCGCTGCTTATCGCAATTTGGGTATTGCCTGTAACAATTTCAACCGGGGCATATCCACTCATTCGGCCTTCTGAAGATACTGCGACTTGAGTACCTTTAGAAGCTGCTTGGTTGCTGTTAACGCCCGCATAAGGACCAAAGTTACCAAGGTTTGCCGCTTGTGCTGAACCTGCGACCAAAAGACCTAAACCGACGATTGCCATTGAGATGTTTTTCATACTATTTCTCCAAAAGTGAAAATAAAAGGGTTAATAATTGAGTCAGGTTTAGTATCTATAAAATCTATCGATTTGTGAAATCATATAAATTTATCTAATCATTAGCTTTTCTTAATCACTCTATTTATTTAGGAAAGCTCTGAATACATCTGGGACAACGAAATTGGTAACTAAAATTTTTCAAATCGAGGCGCAAATCGCAACCAATAGTGGAGCTATTAGCAAGATTGGCAACGAAGAGCTGAACAGTTTTAGTCACCAAGGTCGTGTTCCACAACTTATTCAGAGCTTCCTGAGGTTTAAGACACTCGAATTATATTGCTACTCGCATAAAAAAGCCCCCAAATAGGGGGCTAGATACTGCGGACTTTTATAAAACCTAAGACAATATTAAGAACCGTAGGCGTTTAAACGACCTTCACTGCTTACTGCAATTTGTACATGGTCGCCTTCGATTACTATTACTTCGGTAGACGGAGCATAAGCGTTTAAACGACCTTCTGCTGGCACTTCAACTTGTACGCCATGAGAACCCACTTCGTTACTATTTACGCCTACGTAAGGACCAAAGTTACCTAGGTTGCCATCAGCATGTGCAGAACCAGCAGCCAATAAACCTAAACCAACAATTGCCATTGAGATATTTTTCATAATGTTTCTCCAGTAATTTAAAGTGTTTGAAATTAAGTTGAACCCAGTATCGGAGAAAACACTCAATTACTGAAATTGTATTAACTGATGTGGTCGTTAGCTTTTTTTAATGAACCAATTGTGTGTGCGAATAAGCTGAAAACCAACCAAACCAAAAAGCGCGATGTGCAGGCAAACGGAACAGTTTTTTGCCATCGGTGGTCTCTAAGCGGCTTTCACTCAAGTGCCATTTTTGGCCGCTTTCATCCATGACCGTATTATTTTGATCCCAGGATTCAAAGCGCACACCTTGCGCATCGTAGACGCGATTAGCGCCACTGACATCAGTAAACACAACGAAGTCGGTACCTTCTACACTGCTCTGATAAACAGAGTGCTTGGCTAAATAGTCTGCTGATATGGCTAAGGGTTTATCGGGACTCTCTGCAAACAATAACCCCAACACTTCGCTCTTATTTTTTAAACGACCATCAACGGTCGGTACACCAAACATCAAATTATCTGTGGCAAAATATTCACGGTAGGCAACGCCTTCGCCATAGTCACGTTGATGCCCTGTATCAAGCGATAGCACTTTGGTTTGCGGGTGACGACGTTGCCATTCTTTCCATGTCGTTGTAACAATACTTAGACGCTCAAGCGCAATATCTTTGCCCACTAGCGGGCCAATGACTGGTGTGCCCCATAAGGTATTCCATAACGACTGCGTCTTTTTGTCGTACATGAGTTTGTTGGAGCGATAGAGAAAGCCGCTAGTGCCAATCTCATAGTTTTTACCCTCAATCTCGGTGTTATACAAAATCATGCTACCGCAAAGGGTGCAATAAACTCCCGCAACTGGCGTACCACCAACCTCATCAACAAACATCTCATGCCAAGCCATAATACGTTTGGGATAGGCACGAGCATCGCCATTGACTTCGATGGCAAACACAACATCGCCATCGTCGAGATAATCGGCGTCATCAGCATGAATCATTTTTGGATTACGTAACGGTGGAATACCATCTTGCCGAACACCGCCCCACACCACTTCGTCAAGACGAATAGTAGTATCACGTTCATCATTAAAGTAACCCGCAAAGAGCGGGTCGATTAAACGGTATAGCTCTGATTTAAACTGCGCGTAGTGGCGATATTTATTTTCCGGTTGATTCCATAACCACTGACGCCAGCCCTGTATATCAAAACCAAATTTCTGATTGGTGTTTTCCTCTAGCAAGCCAACCAAACGCGCAACCCCTTCTCTGTCACGCAGCAGCGTCATTATTTCAACCGCCATAATGGCAAAGCCCGGCTGCCACTCGGCTTCAATGCGATCTAGCGCCTTATCGGTTTGCCTACCATTGCTACTTAAGAGTGAAATAAATTCATCCGCAACTATTATGTTAGGCGGCTTGTTTTTGCTCTGTGCCGTGGCAATCAATAGAACACCAATAAGTATGGCAAAAATTGAGGCGGCAGTGATAGGGGCTATGCGTTTCATAGCGTCTATTCTAATAAGGTATGTTTAGCCAATCATCACAGGTGAATCACATCGCCCTGCGATCTGTTAACAAAACTATCGCTATTTGCCAACACAAAAACTAGAGAAAATTTCACCCAGTAAATCGTCGCTACTGAATGCACCGGTAATTTCGCCTAAGCACGCTTGCGCAATTTTAAGTTCTTCTGCGACCAGCTCGCCTGCCTGGTGGTTTAAATGAACTTGGCTGTTTTTTATATGGGACAAGGTTCGTTGCAGTGCATCAAGGTGGCGACGACGAGCACTGAATACGCCTTCGTTGTTTTCATCAAAACCAATCATTTGTTTTATTGCATTATTGAGTTGATCGAAACCCTGGCCGGTTTTTGCTGAGATAAATACCGCATTGTCTTGGTTTGCTTGGACGGAGGGTGCAATATCAATTTTATTGTAAACATTAATACGAGGTATTATTTCGGGTAACGCAATCAGTGAATCATCCTCTTTGTCCATTGCAGTGCAATCGATGATATGTAAAATAATATCGGCACGTTTAATTTCGTTATACGCTCGGTCAATGCCTTGTTTTTCGATGGGGTCATTACTGTCTCGTAAGCCCGCCGTATCGATTAAATGCAAAGGAATACCGTCAATACTAATTGCTTCGCGCAAAACATCGCGTGTTGTGCCAGGGATATTCGTCACAATGGCTGCCTCACGTTGTGCCAGACGATTCATTACACTTGATTTTCCTGCATTGGGCTTGCCAGCAATAACTAGAGTTATTCCCTCGCGTAAAATACTACCTTGTCTGGCAGAATTAAATACGCTGCGAACAGCATCATAAATCGTATTGAGCTGTTGCTCAATTTTACCGTCGGAGAGAAAATCAATTTCTTCTTCAGGAAAGTCTATAGCGCTCTCGACATACATACGTAGTCGAATAATTTTCTCTAACAACTGATTAATGGTGTTAGAAAACTCACCATCTAAAGAACGCATCGCGGCACGCGCCGCTGTCTCTGACGTGCTATCGATTAAATCCGCGATAGCTTCTGCTTGCGCCAAGTCAAATTTATCATTGAGAAACGCACGTTCAGAAAACTCGCCGGGGCGCGCCATACGTGCGCCTAAATCAAGTACTGCCTGCATAATTAAATCGAGTACCACTGGGCCACCATGGGCTTGCAACTCGATAACATCCTCACCGGTAAAAGAGTGAGGCGCCGGGAAATACAAGATAAGGCCATGGTCGATGGCCTGGCCTTTGGCTGACTTAAAATCTACCAGCGTGGCATAACGCGGTTTTGGCAATATTCCAATAATAGGTTTGGCAATCACTGCCGCCCTGGGGCCAGAAAGCCGGATAATGCCGATACCACCATGACCAGGCGGGGTGGCAATGGCGGCAATGGTGTCGGTGATTTTCGGCATGACGATCACTCAGATAACGATTAATTGAACGCAGAAAAGGTAAACAAGAGATATGTTTACAGTACGCGCCGCCTTGGCTCAGATAAATACAGGCAATGGTACGAGGTCGCTATTTTTTGCAAACAGTTAATAACATGAAGGCACTGCTAAAACGCCCACTTTCTGGTACGTAACAGAGTATTTTTTGACCCGCTTTCAGGTTTCCTGAGTTAAAGAGTTCTTCAAGCAGGATGTAGATGGCAGCTGACCCGGTATTACCTTTTGAACTTAAATTGGTGAACCAGCGTTCATATGGAATTTCAAAACCTATTTTTTTTAAGCCATTAGCTACTTTTTCACGGAAAAAATCGGATGAGTAGTGGGGCACAAAATAATCAATCTCTTTAGCTGTTAAGCCTTTTTTTTGTATAATTTCTGTGAGAATTTTCTCAACCGTATAAGAAATAATAAACTCATTGAGCAATTTGACATCCTGTTTTATAGAAAAAATAGAATCTGCAAGCCATTCAACAGGTTCAAATTCTTTCCAGCTTTTTATCGAACCATCGTCGTTTTTAGCTGCGCCACTGTACATACACGTGGCCATTTCATTGGCATAGGAGCGTTCAAATATCCAATTGATTTGCAATGATAACTTATCAATATTAGGTTTTGGCTGAAGTAACATTGCACCGGCACCATCTGACAGCATCCACCGTAAAAAATCTTTTTCAAAAGCAATTTGTGGTTGTGCCTTCAGGGTATCAACGTGGCCAGATAATTCCGGCTCAAAATTTTCGCTACGCATTACAGCCGACATGGTTTCAGACCCGGTAGCAACAGCGTTGCTGAATTCGCCTGCAGCAACACCCAGATAAGCATATTTCATGGCGCTTATGCCAGCAAGACACACGCCAGCAGTGGCGACAACTTCACAAGGTGTATTGCCTAGCTCGCCATGCGTCATAACAGCATGATTAGGCATAAGTTGATCTGGTAATGTAGTGCCACAAGACAGACAGTCGATATCATTAATAGAAAAATTTCTGGCGACCAACATTCTAACCGCCTCTGCGGTAAGTTGGGCATTAGTATGCGTAGCTTTTCCCGTTTCGGGGTTCACCGCATAGTAGCGCGTTTTAATACCATTGCTGCGTAAGATGGTGCGGCGCGCACGTGATGGTTTGTTTCCAACCTGCCCTAAAACGGCTTCCATATTATCGTTATCTATTGGTGCATTTGGCAAATAAACAGATATTGCATTAATGTAAACAGCTGACATAGTGATTAAAATTAATTCCTTTATGAACCGGAAGGGCTACTAAAATATTTTTTTTGCTGCGCTGTGCGACGACGTGTTAATGGTGACAACAAGCTTTTAATGAGCACACTTAATGGGATAAATAAAATTATAAAACTGATAAGAAAAACGATATAGATCAATATTACTGGTTTGCGTAATAAGCTTCCTGGAGGCCCCAGGCTTCTCAATAATTTCCCCCAAATACGAAAGCCGCGTTTAGCTGTTTTTTCACTGGCGATCAGTTTCTCATTCACCTCAACAGCGCCAAGGCCTTGTAGTAGGGTTTCATCTAATTTCGCGGCTAATAATATTTTTTCAACAATACGATGGCCGAAACGGTTGCAGGCCGTAATCGCTTCTGGCGCCACACCAGCCTTGGGAATTAATCCACCTAGATGGGGGCCTTTGTTACCGCTTAGCACCCAAACAGGTGTGGCTAAAAAGCTGCCTACACTTCCTGCTGCATCAACCAAAGCGACATTGCCTATCAGTTTAGCCCCCATCTCGTTTAACATGCTTTTAACCGACTCTTGAGCCATTAGCCACATATTTCGACAGGCTATCAATGTGACTACGGGCTTGTCCTGAAGTAATTTCGTGGCCACAGGGCTTTGTAAAAATGCAGTGGTGGGCAAAGAGGGTGACAAAAACCAGACCTGATAGGCTAAGATGATTAAATCAAAGTCTTCTTCGCCAGTTAGTGTAGATGCTTGAATGGCTGGTGGGTTAAGATAAACGGCCTCAGGAAATGTGTCGAAAAATTGTAAAATGGGCCAAGGAAATGGGAAATTTTCAACGGGTTTTATCTGTTCAAATGTAACATCGATATCTGGATGGTCAAGCAGAGGTTGCGCAAAATGATGTGCGATGGTACTAAGCTGCCCACTTTGCGAATAGTGTACAACTAGCACGCGTTTTTTAACGGGCAGAGTCACTTTTATTGATCCAGAGGTGATGTGATGAATGTGCCTTTTAGGTTTTTTTACCGAGAAAATTATAGCATAAATGAGCCCAGTCAACCGCAGAAACCGGTTCCCCAATGGAGGGTGATACAGGTTAAAATTTACCTTTTCTGTAACTCTAAGTCCATTCAACAATGAAAAAAGACGATGTTCCTCAAGATAATAACCGTACCTATGGTGGTCATAAAAAAGTGATTTACGCAACCAATCGATCAGGAAAATACGAGAAGATCGACTCCACGGGATGGGAAACGGAAGAGTTTGTTACTTTAATGGCAGTGAATGAGTTGAAAGAACAGGCTTTGGCTGCGCATCAACGTGTCCAGCAGGGGCTAAGCTCGCCACTGGAGTACCATATGTATGACAAACGGCTGGATGTGCTGGGTCTGGCTCAAGCGAGCAGTTTTTTTCAGTGGCAAATTAGACGACATATCAGACCGGTGATATTTTCTCGCCTTTCTAACAAAACGGTTGTACGTTATCTTGACGTGTTGGGTCTGACAGACGCTGAATTTAAATCAATACCCGAGTATGCATCTATACTATGAATAATTTTAAACATCAACATGCTGCTCATTGTGAAACTGGCGTTATGTCAACGATGTTAAAACATTATGGCTGTGATGTGTCTGAGGCCATGGTATTGGGTTTGTCTTCAAGTATCGCCTTTGCCTACTTACCATTTATTAAATTAAATGGTTTGCCTTTAGTTTCTTATCGTATGCCTCCCGGGTCTATTATTAAAAGGCTACAAAAACGGTTGGGGTTGAATGTCAGTTTTGAGAAATTTTCCAGTCCACAACAGGGTATGGAGGCGTTGGATAAACAGCTAAGCGTCGGTAATATTGTGGGTTTGCAAACGTCGGTGTTTTGGTTGCCTTATTTTCCTGATGATATGCGTTTTCACTTTAATGCACATAACTTGATTGTTTACGGTAAAGAAGGGAATAACTATTTGATCAGTGATCCTGTTTTTGAAGAGCCGGTTGTTTGTTCCGTTAAAGATTTACAAAAATCCCGTTTTGCCAAGGGTGCGTTCGCACCTAAAGGGGCAATGTATTACCTCAATGAAAAACCTGGCAGCATTAATTATACAAAGGCCATACCTCTCGCCATTAAAAAGAACGTGCGCGCCTTAACACTACCGGTGCCAATTATAGGCATCAAAGGGATACATTTTTTGGCCAATAAATTAGCGCGATTACACAAGGCCATGCCTGAAAATAAACAGCAGCGGCTTTTTTTAGGTCATATCGTTCGTATGCAAGAAGAGATTGGTACGGGCGGCGCCGGCTTTCGTTATATTTATGCCTCATTTCTCCAGGAGGCGGCGGCAATCACCAATAATAATTTATTAACAGAAGCATCAGAAATGATGACGGATGTGGGAGACCAGTGGAGAAATTTTGCGCTGCATACGGTTAAAATGTGTAAAAATCGTAGCAAATTTAATATGCAAAAGTTATCAGAGCTGCTACATGCTTGCGCAGTTGAGGAAGCAAAAGTATGGAAGTTATTAAAGACGATCTAGTACGATAATGCTCCACCGTTGCTGCCCATCTGTATCCAGATAAATAAAACGCTTTGGCGCTGTTTGTGTTTTACAGCTCTCGAGAAAACCGCAGATGTGTAACGCAGTGGTAAACTCATGGCGTAAATGATGCGGTGCATAACTTGCCTTTTGTGCAGCCAGTGATTGTAATATTTTTTCTTGCTGCGTCGTCGTCACAGCATTACCAAAGCCTATTTTTGTTGACGGGTGATTTTCACCCATCTTTGACAAAAAATAAGCATCGCGCTCTTGTTCACTTAGCGGCTCGGCAATATGAGTGATTTCAGCAATGGCCTGGGTGCCGTCCCGCCGATGTGCCAAATATAACCAGTGACTACCTTCTGCCAGGCAATATTTTTCATTTATTTGAAAGCGTTGCCGATGAACGTCTAAATCTTCACCCACTTCACACACCACGCCGACCAATGCTGTTGTCACATTGCCTATTTCAAGATCAAGGCTTGCCAGCTTAAGTGCGGCCTCCAAAGTGAAATGATCGCGTGTTACAAACTGATTGTTGGCCAATAGTCCAAACTGTTGTGCTAAATAAAAACATGCGGCATTGCTGACAGTGTTAATGAAAATGGAAGGCCCTGGTAGCTGGCCAGCTTGGTATATTTCAGCCAACACCTTCGCTGTGTTATTTAGCGAACCGTAAATAGAGGACATATACAGCCCCGTATTTTTTGCAAACCCATCACTTGGTTTACATTGAAAGCTGCCAATCAAAGCGAGCTGTGTTAGACGATCAATGCGGCGTATTTTCTTGCCACTGGCCTCCAGTAAAACAGATTTGAGTGCGGGCAGCTCGCGCTCAACCTTATGATGAAAATTACTCGAACTATAGATATAAAGGGGTTTAAACATTGCTAATGACCAAAACGGTGCTATTGCCGCCAAAACCAAAGTAGTTTAAAAGGTAGTGGCCCTTGTCGGGGATATCCGCCGTATTTGCCAGGCGCAAAGAAAACTTATCGGCTATGTTACAGGGGGCTGTGATCAGAGATTTTTTACGCAAAGCACTATAAAATAAAATTAATTCGTTAATACCGCAAGCGCCCAGTGTATGTCCAATCAAAGGTTTTAACGCGACAATGGGAGGGGTGGCGCCACCAAATACTTTATATAAACCGGCAGCCTCAGCTTCATCGTTTGACAGGCTTGCTGTGCCGTGGGTTTTGATAACCGATATATCGCTTTTTTCAATGTTGGCTTGCGCTAAGGCACGTTCAATAACGGTTTTTATCATGCCCCCCTCAGGGTTGCTGGCAGTAATACTGTGGTTATCACCCAGGTTGGCGCCAGCAACATAAGCAAATCCGTTATCTTCGGGCTCGGCTGAAATAATTAATGCACCACAACCTTCACCCAAATATAAACCATCTCGGTTTTTATCAAAGGGTCGCATACCATTAGCACTGATTAAAGCAAGGCCAGAAAAACCCAGCGCTGTGACTTCGTTATAAAACTCAAGCCCAAGCACCAAGGCATGGCTAATATCTCCTCGCCGAATAAACTCCGAGGCATACATTAACGCATTGGCGCTGGCTGTGCAGGCCGTATTAAATGTATAAACAGGCCCATTGATCGAGTATTTATTTTGAATATAATGCGTTAAGCGATTGAATGGTGGTGTATGAATAGCAATATCTTTATTCGTACAAGAAGATTGCTTTAAACCTATCTCACATTTAAACATATCAAAAGACGTGGAACCGACGAATAAACCAATTCGTTGCCATTGTTCTGGTGTTAGCCTCGCCTCCTCTCTAGCTTGTTGAATAACGTGGTCAATGATTTGGTATAACCGATCAACACCAGCGCAAAGACCAGGTGAGTTAATGATAAAATAGGGCAGAGTAACCGAGCCTATAGATTGTTTAATCTTTATTGTCGAGGGTTGATAGTTTTCCTGTTGTATAGAAGATAATATTTTTTCTACGTCGCTGCCTGCCGCCGTAACAAGGCCCGCACCTTTGAAATATATTTTACGTGACATCTTGTTTTTTCTTTAGGCTTGGGCTTTTATGATGTAATCCGCCAGGGCATTGATTGATGCAAACGCTAACCGGCCGTCTTTAGCACCATCAATACGCGCGGCGTAGGTTTTTTTGATCGCCAAGGACAGTTGCAGACTATCGAGCGAGTCCAACCCCAGCTTCGTCTCACTACCGATTAGAATTTCATCATCAGTAATATCGCTAACCGTCAATTCATCTTCTTTGTCGCATTCGATAATGATCATTTGTTTGAGATCATGCTTTAATGTTTCTCTATCAGGAATAGTAGCAATAGGCATGTTATCAATTTCTTATTTGGTGATTAGAATACAACACGCTGTATTACCATTGTTTGTGAAAAATACTCAGCGCCAGAGCCAACATCACTCCGCCAAAGGCTAGCAACATTATGACCTCAGGTATAATTTCTACAATACCGTTACCATACAAAAAAATATCCAGAAACCCATCCAGCCCCCATGACATAGGGCTTACAACGGTAAATTTTTGAAGGTACTCAGGCATAATAAATTTTGGCACCATAATACCGCCGATAGCAGCCAACAAAATGTTTCCTACGCCACCTATAGATGTTGCCTGCTCCATTGTTTTTGCGATCACGGCGACAAGCAGCGCGTAGCCAATGGCGGAGATTCCAACAGCCAATGACATTAACGCCAAAGCAAAATAATTATGGGGTATAACCAAACTATCGCCTCCTAATAAAGGCACAACATAGGCGCCAAGCAACAACATGGTAATAAGCTGTACTTGGTTAATTGCCAGATAAGGCAATGTTTTCGCTATAAAAAATAAACTCATTGATGTATTCATTGTGCGCAGTCGCGTTAAGGTGCCCTGTTGTTTCTCGGTAATTAACGTGGTGGCTATTGGAATAACAACAAAAAACATTGAAAAAATCAGCCAGGCAGGAACATTTTGCTGTACTGCTGTCGGTTTTATGCCAGGCTTTTGTCGACTGTGAAGGTATGCCGTTTGAATTGATTCTGCGGCAATAAAGTCTTTGGCCTGCTCCGCAGCAGATATTTGCCGAGCAAATATAAAGTGCAATTTAGTTGTTGCCAGAGCCTCGCGGATAGCTGAGTCAAGTAACAAACGTGTTCGTGTATCCACATTTGGAGCAAGCCATACTCTAATGGGTTGTACATCTTCCAGGTCGGCTTGAAAATGATCAACCAAGCTTGTCGGGACACTCAAAAAAGCGTCCCCCTGATTATCTAAAACCGCCATAATCTCGGCCGTATTATTAGCAGTTTGTATCTTTTTAAAACTAAAAAAATCATGTGTCGCTAATAATGATAGAAACTTATCCGAATGTTCGCCTTTTTCAGCATTAGAATAATAAACGGTGAAAGACATTTTTTTATCTACGCCATATTGCTCTTGTAGAGCCAAAGACATGATAATTATAAATACCGATGGCATGGCAAAAAGAATCAATACCGAGTGCAGGTCTCTAAATACCAGCTTAAACTCTTTAATTAGCGCGGCGAAAAACATGCTTAATCTCTTAATTTTTTACTGGTTAAATCAAGAAAAAATTTCTCTAGATTATTTTTTCCATAGAAAATTCTGGTGACAGGAATATTCATATTTAGCACTTGGCTGGTTATTTTATTACAGGTCGCCATATCAGCAACGTTATGAAATACCAATTGACTGCGGTTAATAGAAAGCTCGAAACAGGCTTTTAATTGCTTCAGGTTGTCACCGTCAACCACATGCTCACAATCAATGATTAAGTGTTGTTGCTGTTCCTGTTGCAGACTGCACAATGTGCCTTGTTTTAATATCTGGCCATGATCAATGATGGCCAGATAGTCACATAACTGCTCAACTTCTTCCATATAGTGCGAGGTGTAAACAATAGTTTTTCCTTGCCTGTGTAGTGCTTTGATTTGCCGTAAAATAAAAGCGCGGCTTTGAGGGTCAATGCTAACAGTTGGCTCATCAAAAAATAAAATTTCAGGATCAGCGAGCAACCCGATAGCGATATTTAAACGCCGCTTTAATCCGCCAGAAAATTCGGCCGCCTTTTGCTGAGATACTTTTTGTAATTGACAAAATTCAATGCAATATTCAATGCGAGCCTGCTTATAGCTTGATAAAAGACCCTGCATGCCAGCAAAAAATTGTAAATTTTCAAATGCGGTTAAATTTGGGTAAAACGCGTAATCCTGTGGTATGTAGCCAATTAATTGTTTGGCTTGCTTTGTGGCTTGTGGCAAGCTATAACCACCAACAGCAATGCTTCCGCAAACAGGTTCAAGAATGCCCGTTAATAATGAAATTAACGTGGTTTTGCCCGCGCCATTGGGGCCGATCAAACCGAACAAAGAGCCTTTTTTTATTGTCAGCTGAATATTTTTTAGTATATTTTGGCTGGAAAATTGTGGGTAGTGGTAAGATAAATTATCTATAATAATAGCAGGCGCCGACTGAGATAATTTTGGCATAATCAAAAAATACCCACCAAAATCGTATTCAACTGTGTGCCATTCGAAAAATCAACAACAAGCATAGCCGATAAAGGCATTGCCTGAGCTAGTTGATACTCTTTTTTTCTTTTGCGTTGATCATCCATCAACGTAATTATACATCGTGCTTGTTTTTTTATATCGTTACTTGCAACATAGAAAGACTTAAACATAGGCAAACCTTTCTCTGACGATTGTTGGTATACGAAAGGCACGGGGAAATAATAATGGATATAGAGCTTTCTGCCTTAAATCAGATAATAATTTTTATTGTCGGCTCTATTTTTTTTATTATCGTATCCAGGCGAGCCTTATTGAACACACGCAGCCATGGCTTCTACCGTTTTTTTGCCTTTGAGTCCATCCTGATACTGGTATTGTTAAATCTCACTTATTGGGTAAAAGACCCCTTTTCAATACAACAGTTACTCTCCTGGTGCTTGCTGTTTTTTTCTATTTTGTTTGCCATTCAGGGGTTTGGTTTGTTGCGGAAACTGGGGGGATTACTCAAACCAAGAGCGGACTGTATCGAAAACTTCACCTTTGAAAACACCACGCTTTTAGTGACCGATGGCATTTACAAATATATTCGGCACCCAATGTATAGCGCCCTTTTATTACTGGCATGGGGCGCCTATTTCAAACATTTTTCACTATTTTCAACAGCAGCGGTTATTTGTGCAACGTTCTTTTTATTGTTGACGGCAAAGACAGAGGAACGTGAAAATATTCAGTTTTTTGGTGCCCGCTATACCACATATAAAAAAGACAAAAATGTTTATTCCCTACCTGTATTAAAACAAAACGTGCAAGAGATAATCACAAAAAATCTCAGTCCGGCCAGCCACCTAGCCCGCTTTATCAATCTTGCGTGTGATATGCCACTGCTGAGCAATAGACAAGATGCTGTTTGATACCCAGTAAAGCACTAAGCCTGATGGGAAGAAGGCAAAAAACAGAGTAAACACATACGGTAGCGCGCCGAGAATTTTGGCCTGCATGGGGTCGGGCGGTTTCGGGTTAAGCCGTTGTTGAAACCACATGGTAATACCCATGAGTAGCGGCAGAACGTAGTAAGGGTCTTTAATTGCCAGGTCTTTGATCCAAAAAATAAACGGTGCCTGGCGTAATTCGACACTTTCGATCAGCACCCAGTAAAGCGCGATGAAGATAGGTATCTGTATCAGCATGGGCAAGCAACCACCGAGCGGGTTAATCTTCTCGGTTTTATAAAGCGCCATCATGTCCTTACTCATTTTTTGCTTATCATTACCTGCTCGCTCGCGAATTTTTTCTATGCGTGGTTGTAGCTTGCGCATATTGGCCATGGAACGGTAGCTGGCCGCAGACAAGGGGAAGAACACCAGTTTTATAATCATGGTGATAATGATGATGGTCCAACCCCAGTTGCCAACGACGTTGTGGATTTTTTCCAGCAACCAAAATAGTGGTTGTGAGAAAATAGCGAAGATGCCGTAGTCAACAGTGAGCTCCAGGCCGGGCGCGATGGCTTCGAGCACGTGTTGTTCTTTGGGGCCAATATAAAGCCGGTCGGCCATGCTGCCTTGTGCGCCCGCAGCAACACTAACACTCGGCGCAATTAAACCTAAGGTATAGCGCCCATCATCCAGCGCTTTACTAAAGTAATGATTGCTCTGCTCTGCATCAGGCACCCAGGCGGCGAGGAAATAATGTTGGATCATAGCCGCCCAGCCGTTAGTGCTATCGATTTTGACATCTTTGCTGCGCATGTCGCCAAAATCAATTTTTTCGTATTTTTCTTCTTCGTTTGACAGCACACCACCGGTATAGGTATAGATCAGCCTAAATCCACCGGAGTCGTCAGGTTCAGTACGCTGGAACTGGCGGTAGACGCGGCCCGCCCACTCAGCACCACTGTTATTGCTAATACGGTGTTCAACATCAATCAGATGACTGCCGCGAGTAAAGGTAAACACTTTGTCGATTTCCACGCCGTCATCGCTTTGCCAATATAAAACGACCTCGAGTGTGTCTTGACCATCAGCTAGGGTAAATTCGCTCGCATCGGCGGTATAAATTGCGTGGTGATCGGGGGCTTGTGACTTTGACAATAAACCACTTTGCGCGACAAAGAGATTGCTTGGGTCGGTTGACATCAGCTTGAAGGGGACGTCTAGCTCGACGATACTCACTGGATAAGCACGCAGGTCAGCACGGCGAATATCACCGCCGGCTAAGGCAATGTCGATATCAAACTTATCAGTGAGGACGCGAATATTCCCTGCATCAACCAGGGCTTGAACTGGGGCTTTATTCTCTGTTCCGCCCGAAATTGCGGTTTCACCAATAGGTTCCACGTAGTTTCTTGGGCTATCGGGCACATCAGTACGTGGCAAGGGGGCTAACAATTGACCATCGGTGATTTGCGCTGAAGGAGAGCTGGGCGCTACAGGCTGCGGACCATAATCCGTTTGCCATGCCTCATATAAAAGCACAACAACCGCAGCGAGCGCAAAAAATAGTAATATACGACGAGTTTCCATGACAGCCTTATAAAGATTTATGGTGGTGGTTGCAAACGACTCTTTTTTGCGGTGGCACTAAATCAACACCGCCTTCATTCCAGGGGTGACAACGACTGAGTCGACATAGACTGAGCCAGCCACCGCGTAGTGCACCATGCTCACGCACGGCTGTTTCACAATAACAAGAACAACTTGGATAAAAACGGCAGCTTGCAGGCAGCAGGGGGCTAATTAAATAGCGGTAAGTACGCACTAAAAACAATAAGCATGTTTTCATGGGTTTTGTACCCCAGTTACGCCCTGGGGCGCGCGCCGTTGTAGTTTTTGCCAGCCTTGATCAAGCCATTGTCTTACTTGGTCACGACTTTGTTTGGCAATACTTGGCTTGGCGATGATCAAATAATCCCAATGGGCTAATGACTCTCGGCGCAAACGAAATGCGTCTCGAACCGTGCGTTTAAAAGCATTGCGTTGTACGGCAAGTTTAGCTGAACGCTTGCCTATAATCACACCCATACGCGCATAACCCAGCTCATTAGGCCGAGCCAACATCGTTAAATATCGACTACCCGCCCGAACAGGCTGATCAAATACGCGTTGAAAATCGCTTTGGTGGACGAGCCTGTAGCAGCGACGAAACTGAAAAGAGGCTCGATTCAAGACCGCGCCAGGAGGCGCCGAATTAGGCGCTGAGTTTGACACGGCCTTTGGCGCGACGGCGTTTAATCACCATACGGCCAGCGGCAGTACTCATACGGGAACGGAACCCATGGGTGCGCTTGCGCTTAAGATTGCTTGGTTGAAATGTTTGCTTCATTGCGGCTTTCCTAAATCAGGCCGTGTACCCAGAAGGCACGTCGAAAAGCGCATGACAATACTGAAACGCCCTCCCCGTGTCAAGCAAGAAGTCAAAGCAAGCTAATTTGTTCTTATTACAGGAAACGCCTACCTGCCGGAGGCAAGCACCTCAGGCCTTACCATGCCCGAACATAGCAATGAGAAACGAATACTCCTTCTTGCCCAAGTAAAATGCTAGCGCAGCCAAGCCGAGGAGGTTAAACTGATTGGTTCACGCTGCCTGTTCCAGGCGCTTGTTAATAACACCTAAATCAACAATAGGTAAATTAGGAGGTCTTCCAGCTTTGGACGATTCGCTTTGGCAGCGCTGTCTGCATCATCTCGAAAGCGAGTTGAGTGTGCAAGACCTCAACACCTGGATACGGCCGCTACAACCTGTTGAAGACGGCAATTTGCTGCGTTTATTAGCGCCTAATCACTTTGTCCTCGACAAAATCAACGAGCTGTTTATCTCACGTATTTCCATCCTGATTAAGCAACTCGATAGCAATACTAGCGTTAGCGTTGAAGTTGGCTGCTCTCGCCCTAGTCCCGCTCTAGACCCTGTGCCGAGCCGTCACAGCGCGCCCCACCCAAGTAATGCGCACTTTTCTCGTGAAAACAATAAAAGCAGTAAGGGCTTTCGTAGTGGTCTGCAAAGCAGTTTTACCTTCGATAATTTCGTTGAAGGTACATCGAACCAATTGGCGCGCGCAGCCTCAATACAGGTCGCTGAAAATCCCGGCACTGCCTATAACCCCTTGTTTTTATACGGCGGCGTAGGCCTTGGTAAAACACATCTCATGCATGCCGTTGGCAATATGATGTTTGAGCGCATCGACAATGCCAAGATTGTCTACTTGCATTCCGAGCGCTTTGTTGCCGATATGGTGAAAGCGCTACAGCACAATACGATTAACGAATTTAAACGCTATTACCGCAGTGTCGATGTTCTACTTATCGATGACATTCAATTTTTCGCCAAGAAAGAACGCTCACAAGAAGAGCTCTTTCACACCTTCAATTCGCTCATCGAAGGTCATCAGCAAGTTATTATGACCTGCGATCGTTACCCAAAAAAGGTTGACGGTCTAGAAGAGCGCCTTAAATCGCGCTTCGGTTGGGGGCTAACAGTGGCTATCGAGCCACCCGAGCTGGAAACACGTGTCGCCATTTTAATGAGTAAGGCCGCGCAAATTGATCTTGATATCCCCAGCGATGTAGCTTTTTTGATCGCTAATCGCTTTCAATCTAATGTTCGCGAAATGGAAGGTGCGCTACGACGTGTCGTCGCTAACTCACGCTTTACCGGGCATGCTATTACGCTAGAGTTTGCCAAAGAAGCCTTGCGCGATTTACTCGCACTGCAAGACCGTTTAGTGACCATTGATAGTATCCAAAAAACCGTAGCAGAGTATTATAAAATTCGCGTAGCAGACTTATTATCCAAGCGGCGCTCACGCTCTGTCGCACGGCCACGACAATTGGCCATGGCGCTAGCCAAGGACTTAACGAATCATAGCCTGCCAGAAATTGGTGACGCCTTTGGTGGCCGCGACCATACGACCGTGTTACATGCCTGTCGTAAAATTGCAACATTACGAACTGAAGGCGACGTTATTAACGAGGACTATTTAAACCTGTTGAGAACCCTACAAACATAATGTGGATAAGTTGTGATTAAATTGAGTTTTGCTCAAAAAGAACGACTTACAACCAAGTTATCCACAATTAATCAACAGATTATTTTTAGTTTAAAAAATAATAAACTATTGAAAATAAACAATAAAAAATGTTTTTTAGATCAGTTTTTTGGGTTACACACAGCGGTTATAATAGGTTGTTTATATGAATATAAATTTAAATAAAGACGTATTTCTTAAGCCGTTACAACTTATCAATGGGGTTGTTGAGCGGCGTCAAACTTTGCCAATATTAGCCAACGTTTTAATTGAAGCAAACCAAGGCGTGCTATCTTTAACTGCCACCGATCTTGAAGTTGAAATAATTATCCAGCTTGAGGTTGATAGCAAGGTATCGGGGCGAATAACACTGCCTGCCCGTAAATTATTTGATATTTGCCGTAGTCTTGGTGATAGTGCCGATATCACAATAAAAGTAGCGGAAGACAAGGCGACAATACGTTCAGGTCGTAGCCGTTTTGTTCTAACTACTCTGCCAGCTGATGACTTCCCCGATATTGGCGTGATGGAAGATGCGCGCAGCTTTACCTTGAAACAAGGCGAACTAAAGCGCCTAATAGATCAAACATCATTTGCTATGGCACAGCAAGATGTGCGTTATTATCTCAACGGTATGTTATTTGAAATGGGCAGTGACCAACTGCGTACTGTTGCAACAGACGGTCACCGCCTGGCCATGGCAGAAGCTGCGGTGAATATTGGCTGGAACGAGAAAACACAGGTTATTGTGCCGCGTAAAGGTATTAATGAACTACAGCGTTTACTGGATGACTTGGATAAGGATGTCAATATAGAGTTAGGTATTAATCACATACGGTTTAGCACAGAGGGGTTGAGTTTTACCTCTAAATTAGTCGATGGCCGTTTTCCTGATTATGAACATGTCGTACCTAAAGGTGGTGACAAGATTGTCATCGTTGATCGTGATGCTTTAAAGCAGGCACTGGTACGGGCATCAATTTTAACCAATGAAAAATTCCGCAGTATTTCGGTACAAGTTAAATCCGGTAGCATTGTTATACGTGCGCGCAACCCCGAGCAAGAGCATGCCGAAGAAGAGGTTGAGGTAGACTACTCGGGTGATGAATTTGAGATCGGTTTTAATGCCGCCTATGTTCAAGACGCCCTGGGTGCAATGAATGAGCAGCAGGTACAGATGGTTTTTACTGACCCTGGTAGTAGTTGCTTATTACATGGGGTTGCCAATGAATCGTCACGTTATGTTGTGATGCCAATGCGTATCTAGGATGCTTGTTGGGCTTAGGATGAATCTATTGCAGAAAAGTGTTGCCTAAGAGCGCCAACTGTTGGTAAATATACTCAATATCTACTTAATGGAGCCCCCTTGGGGTGTACCCCAACCGATCAAAATAAGAGGCTCTAAATGGTTTTTTCTCACCACAATCACTTAGGTTCGACAGCCTCCTAGAGACCCCGCCGGCTGTTTTGACTGCGGTTTTTCCACGGCTTATTAATTTATGCATTTACGTAGACTAAGAGCAGTACAGTTTAGAAACTTGATCGATGTTGATCTTAAGCTAAACCCGAAATGTAATCTTATCTACGGGCAGAATGGCAGTGGTAAAACCAGCTTGCTCGAAGCTATTTATTTGTTGGCACGGGCAAAATCGTTTCGTACCAACCGTCTATCGCGTTTAGCACATTTTAGCGAGAATGCTTTCGCTGTGACTGCTGAGATCGAGCATGATCGTGGTGTGCAGTCACTCAAAGCACGCTATAAACAACGCGAACTAAAGCTAACACATGGTGAGGAAGCCATAAAACGCTCCTCTGATCTTGCCACATTATTACCACTCACCCTAGTCAGCACGGACAGCCATAAGTTGTTAACTGGCGGACCAAAACAGCGCCGTAAGTTTATTGATTGGGGTGTGTTTCACGTGAAACCAGCCTTTCTCGATGCTTGGCGAGCATATTGTCGTGCGCTTGGCCAGCGCAATGCCCTAGTGCGGCACGGTGGTGACGGCAATACACTGGCAAATACACTGGCAAGCTGGAATAGCGAGCTTGAAAGAATAGCAATAGAAATCGATACCTGGCGAGCAGACTATATTACACAGCTACGAAGTCATTTTTTACCTATGCTAGCATCTCTAGCTGATCTACCTGACCTATCAATAGAATATCAGCGTGGATGGCCTGCGGGCACTCCTCTTGCAGTACATTTGGCGTGCAAGCAAGAGCGTGATTTGCGTTTAGGTTATACGCGAGATGGTCCGCATACTGCGGATTTGGTGGTTAAGATAAACAGTATGCCAGTGCAAGAATACGCATCGCGTGGCCAACAAAAGCTTATTATTTCTGCGCTGTATCTGGCGCAAGCGGCATTGTTTGCCGAACAGCTTGATAAACCATGCATGGTGCTGGTCGATGATTTGCCGGCTGAGTTGGACGCTGATCGTCGACGTTATTTGCTGAATTTATTGAATAGCTTGAACGCACAGGTTTTTATTACTGCAATTGATAAACAAGACCTTGATCTCAGTATGTTTTCTCAGCACACCGTGTTTCACGTGAAACACGGTGTTTTCAGCGTCTTTGATCGTACTTAAAATAATCGCTAAACCCTTGTTTACGTGGTAAAATTGCGCGATTGGTTCGACTTCCATTAGGGGTGCTCAGGCACAATGAGCAACGACGACGAAAAGAAGCAAAACGGCTCTTCTAGCAATTACGACTCCAGTAAAATCAAGGTTCTAAAGGGGCTTGATGCGGTGCGTAAGCGCCCTGGTATGTATATTGGCGACACGGATGATGGTTCCGGTCTGCATCATATGGTTTTCGAGGTTGTCGATAACTCTATTGACGAGGCTATGGCGGGTCACTGTGACACTGTTAGTGTAGTGATTCATACCGATAACTCGATTTCTGTCTCCGATAATGGTCGCGGTATCCCGGTTGATCTTCATGAAGAAGAGGGTCGTTCTGCCGCAGAAGTGATTATGACCGTGCTGCATGCTGGCGGTAAGTTCGATGATGATTCCTACAAGGTCTCGGGTGGGCTGCATGGTGTCGGCGTCTCTGTGGTCAATGCCCTGTCTGAGAAACTGCAACTGACTGTCCATCGTGACGGTAAAACCCACACACAGGAATATCGTCTCGGTGATCCGGTGGCCGGGCTCAAGGTGGTCGGCGATACTGATAGCACAGGGACAGAAATTCACTTTAAACCCAGCACGGAGATCTTTTCAGATACCGTTTTTCACTATGAAATCCTCGCTAAGCGCTTGAGAGAACTGTCTTTTTTAAATCCTGGCGTTACTATTGACCTCAGTGATCAGCGCAGTGAAAAGCATGATATCTTCAAATTTGAAGGCGGAATTCGCGCCTTTGTTGAGCATCTGAACAGCAAAAAGACCCCGTTACACAAGCAGGTGTTTTACTTCAATGTTGAGAAAGACGGTACGACAGTAGAAGTGGCCATGCAGTGGAATGACTCGTATCAAGAGAACATCTTTTGTTTTACCAATAACATTCCTCAACGTGATGGTGGTACCCATCTGGCTGGTTTTCGTGGTGCGTTGACACGCACTTTAAATCAGTACATTGAAAAAGAAGGTATCGCTAGGAAAGAAAAGGTCAATACCTCAGGTGATGACGCGCGCGAAGGCTTAACCGCTGTGCTATCTGTCAAAGTGCCCGACCCTAAGTTTTCATCGCAAACTAAAGATAAATTGGTTTCTTCTGAAGTAAAGGGCATTGTTGAGTCGGTAGTGGGTAGTGGCTTACATGATATGTTGCTTGAGATGCCAACAGAAGCCAGGGCAATTACGAGAAAAATTGTTGATGCTGCGCGCGCGCGCGAGGCGGCACGCAAGGCGCGTGAGATGACGCGCCGCAAAGGCGTGCTCGATGTTGCAGGTTTGCCCGGTAAATTGGCTGACTGTCAGGAAAAAGATCCCGCTTTATCAGAGCTTTACATTGTTGAGGGTGATTCCGCCGGCGGTTCCGCCAAGCAGGGTCGTGATCGTAAGAACCAGGCGATTTTGCCACTCAAAGGTAAAATTCTTAACGTTGAAAAAGCCCGTTTTGACAAGATGTTATCGTCTGAGGAAATTCGTACCTTGATTACCGCACTAGGTTGCGGTATCGGTCGCGAGGACTACGACCCCGATAAAATTCGTTATCACCGCATCATTATCATGACCGATGCCGATGTCGATGGCTCACATATTCGCACCCTGTTGCTGACCTTCTTTTATCGCCAAATGCCTGAACTTATCGAGCGTGGCTATTTGTATATTGCCCAGCCGCCGTTGTACAAACTTAAAAAAGGCAAGCAGGAAACCTACGTTAAAGATGACGCAGAACTTAGTAAGCGATTGATTTATATCGCTTTTGATGGTGCTAAACTATTTGTTAATGCTGCTGCTCCGGCGATTAGTAGTGAGGCATTAGAAGAGATGGCGATTCGCTATGTTGCAGCGCAGGCCATCATAGAGAAATTTTCCCGGCGTTACGACAGCCGTTTGCTGGAACAGATTATTTATATGCCTTTAATCAGTGATGCGCAGTTAAACGACCCTGCGTTGCTTGCGCCGTGGTTGAATGATCTGACGGCGCGCTTGAATGCCGATGGTAATAAGGCTTTTCAACTTGAAATCTCACATAGCGAAAGTGGCGACGCCTGGCATATCCTAGTGGATATCACCACCCACAGCGTTACCCGCAGCATTATTTTGCCCAGCGAGTTTTTCCACAGTGGCGAATACCGTACGCTCAGCGATTTGGGCCAACGTCTTGACGGTTTATTGGGTGAGGGTGCCTATGTCCAGCGCGGCGAGCGTAAACAGACAGTCAGTAGTTTTAAACAAGTTTACGACTGGCTGACCAATGAAGCCAAGCGCGGTCTTAGTATTCAGCGTTATAAAGGTCTGGGCGAGATGAACCCGGAACAGTTATGGGAAACCACAATGTCGTTTGAAACACGCTGTATGCTGCAAGTACGTATTGAAGATGCGATTAGTGCCGATGAAATCTTTACGACATTGATGGGCGATCAGGTTGAACCGCGCCGTGACTTTATTCAACAACATGCCTTGTCGGTGTCTAATCTTGACGTTTAGTTTTTTACCTTGTTCATGATATTTCGTAATTTATCACTACATCTACAAGGAACGTATTTCTTCTTTGTGCCAAATTTTCCGACGGAAAAGCTATCACTGCGAGCCATGGAGAGCGGAGCGAGGGCGAGTAGTCCTCGATAGGCAACGCTGTATATTTTTTCGTAATTAGGAGCGCTAGCGAGTGATGCAGAGGAAAATAAACAGCTATCGTTGCCGTAGAGCCATTGAGGTAGTGTTACGTAGCCAGCGACGAGCTTGCGAAGTTGTG
>JAESQP010000119.1 GCA_016765075.1 Gammaproteobacteria bacterium | reverse complement strand
GGCGCCTCTTTAGCGATCAATGACGGCAACGTCGCTTCTAACACATTAAACGCCAGAAAGAAGATAAACAAGCCCGTAATAATTCCCCACAAGCTCGACGATAGCAGCGCCATGATAAACAGACCAATGGCAATCGCTGCCACCGACGCCAAAAGCACCGGCTTCATCTTGCGCTTGGACTCGGCAATAATGACAAATGGCACCATCAACAACATAGCAATAATCAAAACGGGGCCATATACCCACGGATGTTGCGCCGCTTCAAGCCCTGCTCCATCGCGCAATATTAGTGGTAATGCAACAAAACAGGAGGTCAACAGAAAATGCAGGGTAAAAATACTCAGATCAATGCGTAGCAACTGGCCATCTTTCAGTAAAGAAGCGATATCCACAGGCCTTGTTCCGGCATCACGGTGGCTGCGCAATACAACCGTTTTCGGTAAACCTACCTGTACCAGCACCATACCCAGCAAAGCCAAGAATGCAGTAATCCAGAAAATACCCGGCACACCTACCCATTGGTTCAGAATTGGCCCCAGAATCATCGATAGCACAAAGGCAAAACCAATGCTGATACCAATTGTCGCCATAATTTTACTACGCTGCTCTTCACGCGTCACATCGGCTGCCAAAGCCATAATCGCCGCAGCAATGGCACCGGCACCTTGAATTGCCCGGCCAACAATCACCATCACAATAGAATCAGCCAGCGCCGCAACAACACTGCCAATCGCAAATATCGCCAGCCCGATAATAATCACCGGTTTACGACCAATACGATCAGACCAAAGACCAAACGGAATCTGTAATAGCGCTTGTGTCAGGCCGTAAATACCCAGGGCAAGACCGATCAACAACGGCGTTACACCCTCTAACTCGACCGCATAAAGTGAAAATACCGGCAAAATCATAAATAAGCCCAGCATGCGCAGGGAATAGAGACTAGCAAGGGTCAGCGTCGCGCGCTTTTCCGTCGGATTCAAACCAGAGTATGACAAGGGGATAAAAGCTCTTTTGATTGTTGCTGCGAAAAACGCGTATATTACCAGGTTGCATTAGGGTCTGTTGACGTTTCATTTTCATTACTGTTGCGTCTGCAAAAATACCAATCACCAACAGTAGGCGCTTTAGGCGAGGCGCAAGGAGAGAGATTTAGTGGTGCTAAATGAACGACGAGCAACGCCGAGTGGCGTTTTTGCAGGCGCAACCCGAAGGGCTGGGCCGCTTTTTTCGTCTTACTGCGTTGCACCCCTAGAGCCTGCCCCCCGTGTCAAGCACGGGGCAGGCTCCGCGAAGGCGTGGGGGCACGTAGTCAGTCGCTTATGTAGAACAACTACACAGCGCTTCTTCCGTCTTGCACCCCAAGGGCACTTCCTGCGGGGCGTAGGTCGAAAAAAGCGGCTCCAGCAGTAATGAAAATGAAACGTCAACAGACCCCCAACCTCCTAGGCGCAGAAAACAAGATGGACACAATCCGCATTCGCGGGGCACGCACGCACAACCTCAAGGCAATCGATATTGATATCCCGCGTAATCAGCTGGTTGTCATTACCGGTTTGTCTGGCTCAGGCAAATCGTCACTGGCCTTTGACACCATTTATGCCGAGGGTCAACGACGCTACGTCGAGTCCTTGTCGAGCTATGCGCGGCAGTTTTTATCGGTCATGGAAAAACCGGATGTTGATTCAATAGAAGGGCTTTCACCAGCCATTGCCATCGAGCAAAAAACTACTTCGCATAACCCACGCTCGACGGTGGGCACGGTTACCGAAATCTACGACTATCTACGTTTGCTCTACGCCCGCGCTGGTGAACCACGCTGCCCTGACCACGATACTGTGCTGCAAATACAAACCGTCAGCCAGATTGTCGATCACATTCTCGAACTTGAGGAAGGACTGCGGGTAATGTTATTGGCGCCTGTCATTGAGCAGCGTAAAGGCGAACACCTGCACGTGCTACAACAATTACGCAGCCAGGGTTATGTCCGTGTCCGCGTTAACGGCGTGGTGACTGAAATCGATGAGCTTGAAAAACTCGACCTGCGGCGCAAACACACCATTGAAGCGGTCATCGACCGCTTCAAAGTGCGCGCCGATATCCAGCAACGTCTTGCTGATTCCGTTGAAACGTGTCTTGAGCTTGGCGGCGGTCGCGCACGACTTGCCTTCATCGACGATAAAAAACGTCAAGAGATTGTATTTTCGGCAAGCTTTGCCTGCCCTATTTGTGGCTACAGCATTACTGAGTTGGAACCGCGTTTATTTTCATTTAATAACCCGGCTGGTGCTTGCCTAGGCTGCGATGGTCTTGGCAAACAAACATTCTTTGACCGTAAACGCATTGTTATGCACCCACAACAAAGTCTTGCTGGTGGCGCCATTCGTGGCTGGGACCGCCGCAATGGCTACTATTATCAGCTATTAATTTCCTTGTCCACACACTACGGCTTCGATATTGACGTGCCGTTTGCAGAACTTAGCGACACAAGCCAAAACATTATCCTCAATGGCTCTGGCCATGATGTCATTAAATTCACCTACTTCAGTGAACGTGGTGGCACCTTTATTAAAGAGCAAGTATTCGAGGGCATTATTCCGAATATGCAGCGACGCTATAAAGACACCGATTCCACTGTCGTGCGCGATGAGCTGGCAAAATACATGTCAACCCATGATTGCACTCACTGCAACGGCACACGCCTAAAGCGCGAAGCGCGCAATGTCTATATCGACCAATGTTCAATGCCAGACATTACACGCCTGCCCATCGGCCAGGCCAAAGCCTTTTTTGAAACACTGAAGCTACCTGGCGCACGCGGCACAATCGCTGCGCGCATTATTAAAGAAATCAGCCAACGCCTGTCTTTCCTAGTTAATGTCGGACTCGACTACCTAAGCCTGGAACGCAGCGCCGATACGCTTTCAGGCGGCGAAACACAACGTATTCGTTTAGCCAGCCAAATTGGCGCTGGACTTGTTGGTGTTATGTATGTGCTCGACGAGCCCTCTATTGGGCTACACCAACGCGATAACCAGCGCTTGCTAGACACGCTACGTTATCTGCGTGATCTTGGTAACTCGGTCATCGTTGTTGAACATGATGAAGATGCGATACGCGCTGCCGATTTTGTCATCGATATTGGCCCAGGCGCAGGGATTCATGGTGGCAAAGTCATCGCCCAGGGCACACCCGCACAAGTGCTGCAACATACCGACTCTATTACCGCAGACTATCTTGTTGGCCGCAAACAAATTGAAATTCCTCAGCATGACTTTACATTTGATGCCGAGCATACGCTGAGCGTGTTTGGTGCCAAAGGCAATAATCTGAAAGCCGTTGATGCCCATTTCCCACTCGCTGCCATGACCGTGGTCACTGGCGTCTCGGGTTCAGGTAAATCCAGCCTGGTCAATGATACGGTGTATCGCGCCGCCACCATGGCAATCAACAAAAGCACCACTGAGCCTGCTCCACACCAAAAAATCACCGGGCTGGATAAACTCGACAAAGTAATCAATATTGATCAAAGCCCGATCGGCCGCACACCACGTTCTAACCCCGCCACGTATACCGGGCTGTTCACGCCAATACGCGAATTATTTGCTGCCACGCAAGAGGCCCGTTCACGTGGCTATGGTGCTGGACGTTTTAGCTTTAATGTCAAAGGCGGCCGTTGCGAAGCTTGTAAGGGCGATGGCGTCATCAAAGTTGAAATGCATTTTCTTGCTGATATTTATGTGCCCTGTGATATTTGTAAAAGCCAACGCTATAACCGCGAAACCCTGGAGATACGTTACAAAGGCAAAACCATTCACGAAATCCTCGATATGACGATAGAAGATGCTGCAAATTTCTTTAGTGCCGTACCTGTATTAAAACGAAAACTCGACACCTTGGTTGATGTCGGGCTTGCTTATATCAAGTTGGGTCAAAATGCCACGACACTTTCGGGTGGCGAAGCACAGCGCGTTAAATTATCACGCGAACTTTCTAAACGTGATACGGGCAATACCCTTTATCTGCTTGATGAACCAACCACTGGCTTACATTTTCACGATATTCGTCAATTGTTAAAGGTGTTGCATCGTCTACGCGATCAAGGCAGCACTATCATTATTATTGAGCATAATCTGGATGTCATTAAAACAGCGGACTGGATCCTCGACCTTGGCCCCGAAGGAGGTGACAAAGGCGGTGAGATTATCGCTATTGGCACACCGCAAGACATTGCCGCAACCGCTTGTTCTCATACTGGGAAATTTCTAAAGGAAATGCTCGAACGGCACCATCAAGCACCAGCAAAAAGTGCCTGACTCTAGTGTGGTGTAACGGATAAAGGGCACCTATCAGCGTAACGAGAAGCCATTAACTGTAAGGCGCGTTGCGCAGGGAATGGCGCGCCCTTTACAAGTAACGCAACGCAGCAGATGATGGCTTCTGGTTGCGCCCGAAGGGAGACCCACAAATGACTCAATACTGCGTTGCAGCCTTTATCAAGGGATACAACCCTTAATTGCAGGCTACGCCTTGTCTTGAGTCATTTGTGGGTCTCTGATAGGCGCCCTTTATCCGTTACACCACACCAGTGCCATAAAAAATAATCTCTATTAGAAGGCTTTAACTATAATGCAAAATTATCAAAAAAACTTTATTGAATTCGCGCTTGACCAGGGTGCACTTTGCTTTGGTGATTTTACGTTAAAATCGGGACGGCAAAGCCCTTACTTTTTTAATACTGGTTTGTTTAACGATGGCCGCGGCATTGCTAAACTCGGCCAAGCCTATGCTGCGGCTATTATCAACTCGGGCATCGAGTTCGATATGTTATTTGGCCCTGCCTACAAAGGCATCCCTCTCGCAGTAAGTTGCGCTACTGCGCTGGCTGAACAGCATGGCCGTAATGTGCCTTACGCCTTTAACCGTAAGGAAGCCAAGGATCATGGCGAAGGTGGCACCATTGTCGGTGCTAAATTGCAGGGCAAAATATTAATTATCGATGATGTCATTTCTGCTGGCACATCGGTAGGCGAATCAATTGAAATAATTAATGCAGCCAAAGCCACGCCTGCTGGCGTCTTTATCGCCCTTGACCGGCAGGAACGTGGCAAAGATAAGCAATCAGCGATTGCCATGGTAGAACAACGCTACGACATAGCTGTCGGCAATATCATTACACTGGATAATTTGGTGACTTACTTAAACGAACGTGGTGATATGACTGAACCATTGACTGCAATTAAACAATATCGACAACAATGGGGTTGTTAGTGTGGTGTAACGGATAAAGGGCGCCTATCAGAGACCCACAAATGACTCAAGACAAGGCGTAGCCTGCAATTAAGGGTTGTATCCCTTGATAAAGG
>JAESQP010000118.1 GCA_016765075.1 Gammaproteobacteria bacterium | reverse complement strand
GAAGGTATTGATATTGATTTAGTGAACGAGGAATTTAAAAATGAGCTTGACGGCTATCGATGCGATGTCGCTTTGGCTATTGGCTATCATCATCCTGAAGATGACTTTAACTCAAAGCTTCCCAAGTCACGGCATCGCTTAGAAAATATTTTATTACGCATATAAATACACAGTTGCGAATATAAGCAGAATTTGTGGGCATTTAATTATGCCGACAAATTTATCACAATGTTAAATTTATTACCTTAGGAGTACTATGGCCACAGATAATGTTTCGCCTCGGACGTTTCAGCCGACTATTCTTTCTTTTGTAAAAGACCTGCCAAATTTGTGTTCACTTGCAGGGTTGGCCTGTACTCTCTTAGCTATTTACTACAGTATTTTGGGTGTTTATGCGGCAGCAATGATTGGCATGATCTGGGCTGTTGCTTTTGACTGGGCGGATGGTCTTGTCGCAAGAAAAATGAAAGGGCGCACTGGCGATGACCGAGATTTTGGTGGGCAACTTGATGTTTTAATTGATATTGTTAGTTATGGTGTTACGCCGGCTATACTTCTGTTGAGCTATGGAAAATTTGAGCCACTATTTTTAGTTGGCGCTTTTTTAATGCTTTCTGCCAGTGCAATACGGTTGAGTTATTTTAGTACATTTGGTCTTGCGGGTGGCACGAAATATACTGGGTTAGCTCTCGATAACAATAATATAATACTTGTTTTTATTTTTTTATTAGAAGATTTTTTTAGTGGAGGGATTTTTACTGTTATTCTGTATGTGAGTGGTGTTGGTCTTGCTGCTTTGAATGTGTCACAAATAAAAACGCCAAAACTTTCTGGGAACCCGGTTAATGTTTATATCCTTGCTATTTATACTCTTGGAATAACAGTAATTTATGGCTGGAAACTCCTTTAGAGAATAATGAGATAGTATAAAATAATTACTAAAATGAGGGTGTAAATAACATAATGGTTGTATATACAGTTGGTACTTTTGATTTATTACATGTGGGGCATCTTGCCTTGCTGGAGTACTGTAAGACACTAGGTGACACTGTAGCAGTTGGTGTTGCTTCAGATGAAGTAGTCATGTTGTATAAGCCGTATACCCCTGTTATTCCTCTCGATCAACGAATTGAAATGCTTAAAGCCTTACGTTGTGTCGATATTGTTATGCCATATCATGAACTTGACTACTTAACAGTATGCAAGGCAGTAAAAGCGGATATTTTTGTTATTGGTGAAGATTGGGGAAAGAAACCTCATAATCGAGGTGTCGAGGATTATATGAAAGGGCAAGGAAAAGAGGTTGTTCAAATTCAATATAACCCCAGAACATCATCCACTAAAATAAAGAAAAATATTTTAGAACAATCCCATACAGGCAAGTCTATAGTAGAAAATAAAGTGGCAATACTCAAAATCAATAATTAAACATAACAAGAAAAATTCAGTCCGATCCACTACCCTTTGCTTTTTAAAGCTATTGGTGGTGCCAAGCTTAGAAACTTCGATAGCTCTCTGGAAGGATAACGGTTGGTTGATTTGCCACGTTACGTGTGTGGGCTCAGCCTGAGAGGCGAATAAATTTGTCGCTGGCTCAATATTCCCGAAGAACAATTTACCGCTGCAGTCGGTATTCAAGTGCTGTGATACGGTGATCTCCACGGGTGCTGTGGATTGCGGTTTTTAGTGCTTTTTCTTGTCCGATTAAAACGACTAGCTGTTTGCCACGTGTTATCGCGGTGTAGATGAGCCGTTTGTTTAACAAAATATAATGTTCTTTAGTGATGGGTATGACGACGGCTTTGTATTCACTGCCTTGTGATTTGTGGATGGTGAGTGCATACGACAGCATGAGTTGGCTGGCCTCATTGAAATTGTATTCGATTTCATTGCCTTCCATTAATGCGATGAGTAGTTTCTTTTTTTTGTCGAGCGCGACAATGATACCGATATCACCATTGAAGACGAATTTTTCATAGTTATTGGATATTTGCACAACGCGATCACCGACGGATAGGTGGGCGTCACCTTGCTTTAAATAATTAGGGTTGTTGCTATCAAGGTAGGGGTTTAGTTGGTTTTGTAGCCGTTTGTTTAACTCATTGATGCCCAATGCACCTTTACGCATGGGCGAGAGCACTTGAATGTCATTGAGTGGGTCTAAACCATAGCGTTGTGGTAGTTCTTCGCAGACGAGTTGTTGCAGGCGCTGTGGAATGTGGTTGGCATTGTTTTCAATAATAAAATGAAAGTCTTCGTTGTCGCTATTATTAGATACGGGCATTAACGAGCGATTGATACGGTGTGCGTTAGTGATAATGCTACTATTTTGGGCTTGGCGATGAATCTCTGTTAGCCGCACGACGGGAATGACACCTGAGTTAATAATATCCATGAGTACTTTGCCGGCACCGATGCTTGGCAATTGGTCGGCATCACCGACAAAAAATACGACGGCATCGTCGGGTATGGCTTTCAGTAAGGCGTTTGCTAGTTCGATGTCGACCATCGATATTTCATCACATAGAATTAAGTCGGCATCAATAGGGTTGTGTTCATCATGACTAAAGCCCATTCCTGGCATGCCTTTTAACAAGCGGTGTATGGTGGTGGCTTTACGTCCTGTTGCTGCGGAAAGTCGGCGTGCGGCACGTCCGGTGGGCGCGCATAAGATAATATCTCCGACATGTTTTGCTAGTAGGGCGAGAACGGTTTTTGCCAGAGTGGTTTTACCACTACCAGGACCACCCGTCAGTACGCAGACTTTGTGACTGGCCATATCGATGGCGGCGTGTCTTTGTGATGGCGATAACTCTACCTCAAGTTTTGCTTCGATTTGCTGTAAGGATTTTTCGATGTTAAAAGGTTTCCAGGGAAGCTTAGCTTTGGCTAATCGCAGTAATTTTTCAGCAATTTCGATTTCAGCATTGTGTAATTCAGGAAGATAAATTAGTCGCTGGTGATCGATGGTATCTAGTCGTAGTTGCTTACTGTTTATGGCTTGTATTAAACCGGCGGTAACCAGGCTGCCATCCAATTTCAAGAGTTTTACTGCGTCGCCAATAAGTTTTGGTTCGGGGATAGCACAGTGACCCCAGGTACTTTGAGTTTGTAAAACGTGATGTAAGCCAGCAATGATGCGTTTGGGATCGTCTGCTGCTATATCTAAACTACGCGCTGTGACATCGGCAAGTTGAAAGCCAATACCTTTGAAATCTTGAGCAAGACGATAGGGGTTGTCATTAATGATGGCTGCGGCTTTGTTGCCATAACGACGTTGAATGTGTGCGGCACGTTGTGGACCCATACCATGGGACTGCAAGAAGATCATAATGTCGCGAACGTCTTTTTGTTTGGCCCAGCTAGCTGCGATTTTTTTGCGCCGTACTGTGCCAATACCACTAATATTTTCCAGTCTTTCAGGTTCGTGTTCGAGAATTTTTGGCAGTTGATCACCAAAGGTCTCGATGAGTTTTTTTGCAGAGGACTTACTGACACCTTCGATGGCGCCACTATTTAGATAGTGTGCTAAGGCTTCAGTTGAATTGGGTTGCGAGGGAATAATAGTCGATGCTGCAAATTGGCGACCAAATTTTGGGTGAGTTTGCCACACACCTTCACATTCCACGTCTTGCCCTGTGTTGATGCCGTGGCCAGTGCCAACGACTTTGTGTATTTGGCCTGCTTTATCTTTAACGAAAAGCACGCACCAGCCACTTTGTTCCGAGCTAAAGCCGACACTGTTGATTGTGCCACTTAGGCGCTGTGTTTGTTTGTTGTTGGGAGGGTCAAATAAGTCGGTCATAGGGTTATTTTCAGGGTAAGTTGATTTACTGGCTATTGTACGTAAAACGCGCAAGTCAAAACCATATGAAAAAAAGATGACAGCTAAAAGAAAACCGCTAAATATAGGTGATTTTTTCTTAAAAAAATCATTCTATAGGGTAAAATACCCTACTTTCCAGCAGCAAAACCAATTTTTTAATTTTGATAGTTCAATGGCTAGCCGGTTTCTTGGTCGATTTCTGGGCAGCTGTTACGGAGCTAATTATGCAAGCAAAAGTCGCGATTATTATGGGATCCAAGAGTGACTGGCCAACGATGCAAGCTGCTGCCGAAGCGCTTGATCAATTGTCAGTACCCTATCACGTAGAAGTGGTGTCTGCCCATCGCACGCCGGATCGTTTAATGGCGTTTGCATCGGCTGCGGTTGCTACGGGTTTTGAAGTGATTATTGCTGGTGCAGGGGGCGCTGCACATCTGCCGGGTATGATTGCGTCCAAGACACGTCTACCGGTGTTGGGCGTGCCAGTACAAAGCAAGGCACTCAGCGGTATGGACAGTTTATTATCGATTGTACAAATGCCTAAGGGTGTCGCGGTAGGTACGTTGGCGATTGGTATTAGCGGTGCGTATAACGCGGGTTTGCTGGCATGTCAGATGCTAGCTAATAACGATGCGAGTCTTGCCAAGCGTTTGGATGAGTTTCGTGTCATGCAGACAGAAAAAATACTGGAACAGCCAGATCCCAGAGATTATTAATGCGTAGGTTGTGGGTGCTGGGTAATGGCCAGCTTGGTGCCATGCTTAAGTATGCAGGTGAATCGCTTGATGTCGATGTGATACCGCTAGCGATTGATAACGATGAGCCGCTTTCTCTAGCAGCGAATGATGTGGTCACTGCCGAGCGTGAGCATTGGCCTGACACTACAGTCACTAAACAACTATTTCAATACCCTAATTTTAAAAACCGTAGGGCGTTTATTGAAATAGCTGATCGTCTTAGCGAGAAAGCATTATTTGATCGCCTTGATTTGGCGACTGCGCCATGGTGTTCACTGGATGAGCAAACGAGTGAGAGTGACTTGTTCGCCAGGCTGGGTAGCAAGGTGGTACTTAAACGTCGTTCAGGTGGTTACGATGGCAAAGGTCAGCAGTGGTTGCGTGAATCAAGTCACGATACGATTGCTCAAGATTGGCGTGGACAGGCGATTGTTGAACAAGCAATTTCCTTTGATGAAGAAGTGTCGTTAGTGGGTGCGCGCAGTGCTTCAGGTGAGCTCGTTTTTTATCCTTTAACACTAAACTTACATCAAGACGGTATTCTCTTGGCTTCGATTGCGCCACTTGCTCGATTGCAACAATATCAGTCTCAGGCCGAGGCGATGTTAACCAAATTAATGAACGAGTTTGATTATATTGGCGTGTTAGCAATGGAGTGTTTTCGCGTTGGTGATCAGCTCATGATCAATGAGGTGGCGCCACGGGTACATAATAGTGGTCACTGGACAATGACAGGGGCGACAATCAGTCAGTTTGAGTTACATGTTAGTGCCGTGATGGGGTTGCCGGTTTTTCAACCTAAGGTTAATGACGTGTCGGTGATGATTAACCTCTTGGGTTTAGCGTGGGACCCACGCTGGACATCAGCACCTAATGCAACGGTATATTGGTATGACAAAGAGGTGTTGCCAGGAAGGAAGCTTGGGCATATTAATTTGAATGTTGCTAATGTCGCTCAGCTCGATGATTCTTTAGCCGTGCTCAAAGGTTTGTTAAGCGAACGTTACAATAAAATGTTTGCTTGGCTAAGGCAGCACACACTGACTTAAATTGAGGTGTCGCTGATGCTTGCCCAGGCGGGTCAAAGGTTCCTTAAGTGCTGGCTCGGCACTGCTGACATGTCCCATGTAGTTCCAAGCTGCGATCATTAAGAGCAAACCCATATTGTTTGGCACTTTCTTGCATGGCGCCAAGTTGTTCGGGTTTTAGTGTGGTTTCTGCAACAGAGCCACAGGCATCGCATAACAAAAATTGAGTGGGTTGATGCGCATGCGAACACTGAATATGGTCGCAGGCGATATACGTATTATTGGCTTCGATACGGTGAATAAGATTGGCATCGATAAAAAATTCCAATGCGCGGTAAATAGTGGGTGGTTGTGCATTAGGTAAATAATCTTTTTTCAATAAATCTAATAATTGATAGGCAGTTGCCGGGGTGTTGACAGATAAGATAACGGAGAGAATTTGTCGCCGCTGTTGTGTTAGACGTTTTCCTTGATGTTGACAGTGATTAGTTGCGGCCTGTAATGCACTGTCAATTTCTGTTTTGCTACGCATAGAATAATTTATAAGGTTTGTTCTGATTTAGAGAGAATTTGGTCTATTCATGAATAGATTAGAGGTTCCTAAGAGTGAAATGGGAATCAAATATCTTTGCTTTCCATTTCCATTTCCATTTCCATTTTAATGGCCTGTTTGTTTGAGAAACTGTTGGTTTAACTTTACGCGATCCAGATATGCTTGGCGTGCTATGGCGATATCTTCGAGAAAATAAGGCAGTTCACTTAATAACAATGCCTGTGGGCCATCAACCAATGCCTTTTCAGGTGCCGGGTGAAAATCGACTAACACCATGTTGGCGCCGGCAACAATACCTTGCGCGGTGACATGAAAAACATCAAGAATGTTATCAGCACTAGCGATTCGAGTACCGACAGAGTGCGAACAATCAATACAGACGGGCATGCGTGTTAAACGTTTTACTACAGGGACATGGGCAAAGTCGACAAAATTTCGATGTGGGTCGCCAAGGTGTGTTTTCATCCCGCGCAGGCAAAAGACAATGCGACTATTGCCTTCACTGGCTAGATACTCTGCGGCATTGAGTGATTCTTCCAGGGTGATGCCAAAGCCACGTTTGAGTAGAACAGGGTATTCATTTTGTCGACCAACACTTTTTAATAGCTCAAAGTTTTGCGTATTGCGCGTACCGATTTGTAGTATCACACCAGTTGGGTTGCCGGTTTGTTTTAATGCCTGATGGATCTCTTCAACATGTGATTCATGGGTGATTTCCATGGCGATTACTTTAATACCGTATTTCCCCGCCAGTTCAAAAACGTAAGGCAAGCAGCTTGCGCCATGACCTTGAAAGGCGTAAGGGCTGGTGCGAGGTTTGTAGGCACCCATACGTGTGCAGGTTTGGCCATTCTCCTGCAGTGCACGCATCATGGTTTCGACATGCTCTGGTGTATCGACAGCGCACAGCCCGGCAAAGACATTCAGTGTGTCTTGACCGAAGGTGATACCGTTATAGGTAAAGTTGGCGCTGCGCAGATCATCCGTATGGCGACCCAATACGCGATATTCAGCAGAAATGCGGATGGCACGTTCGACACCTGGGAGCTGAGTAATGATATCGAGTGGTAGAGGTTTTGTATCGCCGATTAAATAAATCTCGGTGAGTGATTGTTGTTGGCCTTTCACTTCGTGGGTGCGGGCCTGAACGCCAGGATAGCTATTGAGATGGTCAACAATGGCACGGTAGCGCGCATCGTCCTGACTAAGGTTGGGTTCGAGAATAACAATCATGCGTCTTTATCTTCTCGTTATGTCGCCTAAAGCGCTTACTGTTGGGTGCTCGATATTGTGACACAGTTGGGAGGATAAAGGGTGTCGCCTTTTTGTTAAGTGAGTAGCCAGGTGCGCACATACTTTACTGAGTATTTGAGGCGATTGTTGTGCCTTATTTTATGTCATTGGTTACGCTAATATGGCTAGACTGGTGTAGCAGCTTTTGGTAGTGAAGATATTAATATGAGTATCGCTAATACCTTTGTAAAGGCTAAGGAGTCGAAGCTGCTCAGGGCAGAGATTAGCGTAAAAGTGTATTTTTGTTGCTAACTGGTGATGACACTATGGATTACACGTCGATGCTCGAAGTATACGGTAAAACCGTTGTACTGCCAGCGGGTGATTGGGGGGTTGCCGATACTGGGTAGCGTCGCTTGGGCGTGGCCAAATTTATTTTCGACTTGCTCCATAGTTGTGCCGGTATTAGGCACGGTGATATCGGCGCGTTGACGGTAGACTCCTTCGTCGGCCAATGCGGTGCCAGTGCTCATAGTGAGCCAGATAACACTAAAAAGAACAATAATATTCATTGGTGATTTACAGTAAGTCATGGCAAGCCTTGTTTGGTTTATTCATCATAGTCTGTATTAGCGGTCATTTTTTAGTGATTTTGAGCTAGGGAGCCTCTGATTTATTCATGAACTGGACTCTTATGTCTGAACCCTGTCATATAAAGGGCAGCTTCTACGTTGCACCCCAAGGGCACTTCCTGCGGGGCGTAAATCTTGGTACCTCAAGAGCACTTCCTCAGGAATGCTACCGCATTCCCTCAGGGTCTGTCCCCCGTGCCAAGCACGGGGTAGGCTCCGCGAAAGCGTGCAATACCCCACTATTGCCTGCGGTTTGCGCCTTGAATCTGCCCTTTATATTACAGGGTTCAGCCACAATCTACTTCGTCCAGAATAAATCAGAGGCTCCCTGGAATATGACGACTATCTCGCAATTTAGTGCGTCGCTTTGGCGTGTCAGCTTTTTTTGGGAGTTTGCTTGTGGTCAGGTCTGCCTGAGATAATTCAGGGGAAGATGTATCATTTGTGTACATTTCAGTCCGGTTTCGGCCTTGACGTTTGGCTTGATAGAGCGCGGCATCCGCTTTGGCAAAGAGGCTTTTGCTATCGTCAAAGCGTTCGAAACTAGCAATACCTAAGCTAGCACTAATATGGATGTTGCCACTGTCATGCGGAATAAGTTTCGCTGTGATAGTTTCACGTACACGTTCCGCAAGTAAATACGCACCATGGCTTTCTGTGCTGCTTAAGATAACAACAAATTCGTCACCACCATAGCGGAACACGATATCGCAACGCCGAATGGCGCTTTGCAGGGCATTGGCGATTTCGACAATAACCTTGTCGCCCGTTAAATGCCCGTAGTTATCGTTAATTTTTTTGAAGTGGTCGATATCCAGAGCAATTAGGGACAGGTTTGATCTATTACGTTTGGCCAGCTCAGTTTCACGCGCTAAGGTTGCTTCCATGGCGCGTCGATTATTGAGATTAGTCAGTGGGTCTCTTAACGCGGCAGCCAAGGCTTCTTGGTATAATAAGGCATTATTTAAGGGGTTGACCAAGGTGCAAAGGAGGTTTTCAAGTAGCAAAACTTCGGTTTTGGTGAAGCGTTTGCGCCGAGATAGAGTGATTTCTCCTAGTGTTTTGCCATGTAAGGCTAGTTGATAGTGGCAACGATGGCGACCGAGAATGCCGTGGGCAAGTTTTAGACTGCTGTCATCGTGACAGTATGCCAATGCACTGGCACCAAATAGATCGATCAACCCATCATAAAATGCTTGTATCACTAAATGAATATCAAGGCTGGTTTGTAGCGCACCTGATATCCGGAAAAGTGCGGCAAGCGACTTGTCTTCAGCCTTGCTTGGTTGACCGAGCCGTTGGTTGAAAAGTGTCTTGTCAGCGGTAGCCTGCTGCATGGCAGCGTGTCCTTGGTGTATATTGCCTATTGAATGTTGTAATGGCATGAGTGTCCTTGACTCCAAAAAGTATCGCACAAAATATTATGCGAAACCCATGCCATATTTTTCCACAGAGACTGTATGTGTCTATATAGGTGTATCGCTAAGTATATGGATTCACGCATCATTTTATTTCGCCAATAAATTGACGCAGCTTAGGTTCATATACATTTTGTTATTTTAATAAGCTAACGTTCTATCAAGCTAGCTGAAGCTGCAATGATTGCCTGAGATCAACGTTAAGCCACGCACTGGATAGAGTGTATGTGGTGACATTACGTACATTGGAACCCTTAAATGCTGATGATGACGGAACACGTGGTTAGGAATGTTAATGACCTGGCTCAGGTTATTGGCAACAAGCCGTCTAATCAGGCTGCCTACCTTGGCGAAGTGTTAGTCAAGTTGGGCCATATTGCTGAAAAACAGCTTGAAACGGCGTTGGCGCAACAAGTTAAGGAACATGGCAAGCATATTGGCCGTATTTTGGTTGAAATGGGTATGGCGACGCCTGAACAGATTAATGCTGCCTTGGCGCATAAACTTGGTATTCCGCTGATCAAGCTCGAGGGTTACGAGGTGCCACGTGATACCCGGCTCAATGTGCCCACCGACCTCGCTATGCAGTACAACATCTTTCCGCTCGGATACGTTGATGGCAAGTTAATCGTTGCGATGGAGAATCCTCTCGATCAGCAGGGCATTGATGCTCTGCGTTTCAGCATCAACCAGCGTGTCGAGACGGTGATGGTATCACCGGAAGATATGGCTTTGGCTCTGAGCAAGTTCTACAGTGAGCACGAGGAAGTCGAGGCTATTGAAGAAATGGCACTGGATCCGGTTGAAGATACGACAGCCAATGAGGCCATTCATGTCATAGAGCAACAAGCTAAGAAAAAACCGATTGTGCGTTTGCTTAATGCCATTGTATTGCAGGCGGTGACGCGCGGTGCCTCGGATATTAATATTCGTCCCGAACGAAATCGGGTCAATGTCTATTATCGTATCGATGGCAAGATGCAATTTTCGCGAACCTTGCATCCGTCTTTGTTGCCAGCATTGGTGAGCCGTATAAAAATCATTGGTCAAATGAACATTGCCGAGCGGCGTGTATCACAAGATGGTCATGCGCGTTTAGTGCGTGGCAAAAAGGTCGTCGATTTGCGCATCTCAATTATTCCTACGGTGCGCGGTGAGAGCGTGGTGATTCGTATCCTCGATAAAGATGTCGGCCTTAAGTCTTTGTCCAAGCTGGGTCTGCAAGCGAGTGAGCTGGCTGCTGTGCGAGTCATGTTACACCGTCCACATGGTTTGTTTCTGGTAACTGGCCCGACGGGTTCGGGTAAATCGACCACTCTATATGCTTTGCTGAGTGAGGTGGCGCAACGTAACCCACATATTCTTACGGTTGAAGACCCGGTTGAATATGACATTGATGGTGTTGAGCAAGTGCAAGTGGCCAATGTTAAGGGCAACACGTTTGCTACTGTCTTACGTCATTTCTTGCGCCATGACCCGGATGTCATTATGGTCGGTGAGATACGTGATGCTGAAACGGCAGAGATAGCGACCAAGGCATCGTTGACCGGGCATTTGGTGTTTAGCACCTTGCATACTAACGATGCACCGAGTGCGGCGACACGGCTTATTGATATGGGTGTGGAGCCTTATCTGCTGGGGTCAACCTTGTTGGGTGTCATGGCGCAACGCTTGATACGCGTCAACTGCCCAAAATGCCTGGTAGAAGAAGAGATTGATCCCACCGTCAGACAACTAATGAAATTGTCACCTGAGGAAAAATTCTATCATGGTCAGGGTTGCCCTGCTTGTGGTCATACGGGCTTTAAAGGGCGCACGACAGTATGTGAGTTAATGGTGGTGACGCCTGAGATAGCGGCCCTGATCAGTGAAAGCCGGCCCTATAAAGAAATTTGTCAGATGGCGATGAAGCAGGGCATGCGTCGTTTGGGTGATAATGTCATTAAGCTGGCGCGTATGAAGCGCACCTCTATTGACGAGGCCATGACAATTCGAGCTGAGTCTTAACAGTCGATTGCAACTATTTGTATTTTATAGAATTTTAAGTTATTTTATGTCTTGCAATATTTTTTTAGCACAAGCCACGCCGCTACGTACAGCACCCTCCAGTGTGGATGGATATCCCGTATCAGTGTGATCACCGGCCAGCCATAGATTAGGCAGTGCCGTTTTATTGTTTGGCCGATATTCATTGACCCCTGTCTCACAGAGAAATGTTGCCCGTTTTTCGCGCACGACTGACACGTGCAGTGGCTTGGGCCAATGCGGAAACAGAGTGGTTATTTCCGCAACGGCTTTTTGTGCCAATGCCTCTTTGCTTAATTCCATGTGTGATCCTGGCCCACTGATGATGCCAGCAATGATGCCAGCTTGATCACTGCTGCTGCGATCTACCAGCCATTGCAGTTGGCCACCGCTAATGCCCAGCATATCCTGATTCAGGCTAATATTTTTTGCGTAGCGTAGATAAACAGTAGTGATCGGAGACGTTTTAAAACGCCTAAGCTGTTTCTGCAAAGGTATCAGTGCGGAAATATTTTTTATTAAACGAAGACATTGTTTTGGTGGCACGGCCAAGACGACATGCTGCGCTTTAATAGAGCACTTGTTTGTGTGTACGATAAAATCAGTCCCGGTAGTTTGTCCAGTGGTTGACTCAACAGTCTCGACACGCTGTCCAGTCATCAATGTGGTGCCATTTTTATCAAGATAATGTTGGGCGGGTTGGGGGAATAATAGGCCAATATTATGCCGCGCAAAAAGGAAATCAGAATAGTCACGTTGCAGTGTAAAACTGTCTTTTAATACCCGCAGGAATACCTCGCTTGAGGCGATATCAATGGGTGTATTGAGCATAGCAAGGCATAATGGTTGCCAGAATTGCTGGATGATTTTTTCAGTTTGGCCGTTTTGTGCTAGCCATGCTAATAGACTTTTATCTTGGTCGATAGAGAAATTACAGCGATTCAAAATAAGACATAGTTTTATGATTGCTGTTTTTTCTTTGATGCTAAACCCTTTAGCACTGAGTAGACCTAACAGGAAATTCAACGGTGCGGCAATACGGGGCAGTGATAAGCGAAACCCGGGAAGCCTATGAGTACGACACTGTAACAGTGTCGGCTGACGATCAAATAAGTCAGACTCTTGCTGTCCCATTAATTTCAGTAGCCGCAGTGTTTCGCTGTAAGCACCAATCAATAAATGCTGGCCGTTATCAATTTCCATATCATCGATAGTGATGGTACGGCCACGACCACCTAATTGTTGATTGCTCTCGATCAGCGTGACCGGTATTTTATACTGGCTTAACTCAATGGCTGTACTTAGCCCGGCCCAGCCACCGCCGACAATAACGACAGGTGCTGCTATGCTCATTATTTATTTTTTAAAAGGCGCTGCCTTTTTTTCTCTGTCTTACGTTCTTTACGCGCCGTCTGCCAGGCGATCGAGAGTTTTCGTAATGGTGTGAGGGACGTGCGGTGGCTGAGTACACGAAAGCCATCACTTTCGACTTCATGCAATGTGGTTTTGTATATAGCAGACATGATTAAACCACAGCGTTGTGTGTAACGGTCTTCATCGGGCAGGGCGCTATGAGCCTTGTCATAATAATCAGCAGCACGCTTTGCTTGAGCCGCGAATAAAGTCTGCATATTATCCGTGTAGTGGTGTGCCAGAATATCATTGGCCAAGACACCATGTTGTTCAATCTCATCAAGCGGGATATAAATCCTGCCACGATCGGCATCCTCACGCACATCACGTAATATGTTGGTTAGCTGAAAGGCAAAGCCTAAATCGCGCGCGTAGTCGAGAGTCTTGTGGTTTTGATAGCCAAATATTTCGGCAGACAGCAGGCCAACGACTCCTGCAACACGATGACAATACAGGCCAAGCTCTTTAAAGCTGGGATAGGCTTCATAATCGAGGTCCATTTGCATACCGTCGATGATTTCCTGAAAATATTCTTCGGCGAGATCGAAGTGTTGCAATGAGTCTAGCAACGCCTTACTGATGGGGTGGCGCGGTTGCTGGCTAAAAAGCCGTGATATTTCTTCGCGCCACCATTGTAATTTAGTGCGCGCGATGCTTTCTTCAGTACATTCGTCAACGATATCATCGACCTCGCGACAAAATGCATAGAGTGCGGTCATTGCTTGCTTTTGTTTGGGGTCGAGAAACAAAAAGCTGTAAGAGAAACTCGAGCCGCTAGCAGCCGTTTTTTCCTGGCAGTATTTATCAGGGTCCATAAAGTGATTCGGTTTATGTGATGTTAACAGCTTACGTGAAGATAGCGCGGCTTGCTATGACTAACCAATCATACCAGCGTAGCCGAGGTTGGCTGAAAATATCGTTGCGTTGTCGTAGTGCTTTGATCACTTGCAGGCCAGCAGATACAGTGACCCTGATCTCAAGACCTAAACGGCCAGGCAGTGCTCGGCCCAGAGGCTTGCCTGTAATCAGCATACTATGGGCTCTATCGATTTGGTGATTAACCAGTTGTGTCAATTGTTGAGAATTTTGGCCTTGGGCGATGTCTGATTCGCTGACCGAAAAATCTCGCAGATCATCCTGTGGAATATAAAGTCGCTGTTTATTTTGATAATCAATATTGATATCTTGTAAAAAATTGATTAATTGCAAAGCGCTGCAAATGGCATCGGAATAGAGCAGGTTTTGGTTGCTGGCGTGACCGCTTAATTGCAGCATCATGCGACCCACCGGGTTGGCCGAATAGCGACAATATTGCAGTAGCTGTATCGCTGTTTGGTAACGTTTGGTGGTCACATCAGAGCGAAATGCAATGAGTAAGTCTTGTAGCGATTGTACGAGTAAGGGATCATTTTTAATGACATCGGCAAGCGCGATAAACACCGGGTCTTCATTTGGTCTTTCGTCGGCTGCATTTAATAAAAACTGCTCATAATCATTTAACTGTGATAGGCGCGTTTCTGCTGAAGCATCACCTTCGTCGGCAAAATCATCTGCTGTACGCGCAAAGGCGTAGATGACACTGACCGGTTTTCGCAAAGCCTTAGGCAGTAGGCGCGAGGCAACGGGGAAATTTTCATAATGTTCGTACGCCATTTTCTGGCAAAAGGCGTAAGCTTG
>JAESQP010000117.1 GCA_016765075.1 Gammaproteobacteria bacterium | reverse complement strand
GGCGCTTCCATAGAGTGCTCGGAATGATCCATCTGTTTTTTCATCGGCGCTTCCATAGAATGTTCCGAATGATCCATTTGCTTCATTTTGGAATCCTCAGTCATGCCGTGAATGGAATGATCTACGCTATCGGCAGGGGCGATTACAGCATTGATGTCAATCACAGGGTGATCAGCTGCCGGGCTAGGCAAGCTATTACCGACCGCTTGCGCCAGGCGTGAGCGTGTCAGCCAATAGTCACGCACTGATTCCAAATAACTTTGATAGCCCTCATATTCCTGTTGTTTGGTTGCCAGCAACTCAAAGATGCCGATAAGCATAAAATTCTCCGCCTCCTGAGAGCGGGCCACCGCCGCGGTGCGCGCCGGAATCAAGTTGTCACGGTGTTCGATGCTACGTGCCTTGGCATTGAGTAATGCAGCATAGGCCAGGTGTACATTGTTTTTGATGGTTAATTGCAAACGCTCGACTTCGATGGCGCTGATTTGAAGTTCTGCTTTGGTGCGCAATAAAGTATCTTGACCTTGATTGAGAATAGGCAGCTCCCATTCCAGGGTTGGTCCGGTAAGTCTGGCACCATCTGTCTCACGCTCGTGTTCAATGCCAATATTTAGCTCACCCAACCATCGTGTCCAATCTTCTACCCCGAGTCTGTCAGCAAAAAATTCGACCCGAACTTTGGCTGCGGCCAAGTCAAGACGTGAATGCAGTGCAAGATCCAATAATTGCTCCAAGGTGTCTTCTTGCGTTAATGGCAGCGGTAATTGTGCCGGGGTATTCCAGTCGTCATTAATCGGCACACCCATTTGTGCCGCCAGCATAGCGCGCTTGCCATAGGCAAACGCCTCTGCATCCAGTGCATCAAGTCGACGCTGTGAGTAATAGGCGGCACCAATGGCCAGTTCTCTTGCGGTGAGATTGCCTGCAGCATGATAGCGTTGCGCCAGGTCTGTTGATAATTTGCCGACTTTGGCGATGTGTTGTTGTAGCGCCAAACTTTGTTTTGCCGCAACAAACTCATAAAACGCAGATTCAGTTTCCATCGCAACGCTAATTACTTTAGCGGCGATAGACTGTTTCATCTCAGCAAACTGTTGCTTGGCCAAACGTTGACGTGCTGGCCGGGTAATGAAATCGCTAAACGAAGTAATTAAGCTAAAGGTCAAAAGACTTTGTTCACCATCACGGTTAGAGTCAAGGGCTGATGCAGAAAAGACTGGGTTGCGGATACGGCCAGCAGCATAGATATCGGCCATGGCAAAACCTAAGCGCGCATATTCTGTGCGTAATTGAGGGTTGTTGACTAGCGCGACTCGAATGGCATTCTCTGCGGTTAAAGGTTTGTTGAGATAGGTGGCTAGCGAGATATTGGCAGCATTTTCTTCTTCAACATAAAGCCCTCTATCCTGAATAAGGGCTTCGATATCCTCACGCCCTGAATTTTGCGGCAAGGTAGTGCATGCGCCAGTGAGAAGCAAGGGTAGCAAGGCCCATGATCGGTGAAAAAATGTGTGCGTCATAATACGTGTCCTGTTTTATCAAATTTTAATGCAACGTTATTTTTAACTAAAAAAGAAAGTGTATTTCTATGTCTTTTATTCATTACCCTGCTCATTAACAGGCTCAAAAGATAACACCCGGTTATTGCCAAGATCGGTAGCGAAGAGCGTGCCGTTGGGTGCAACGGCAACAGCCATGACATATTCGAATTGTCCGGCTCCTTTACCCTGTTCGCCAAAGGCAGTAAGGAATTCGCCTGTTAAAGAAAATTTCTGTATTCGGTGATGATAAAAATCTGCAGCGAAAACGCTACCGTCTGGCCCCACCGCGACCGAAGTGACTGTGGCAAACCAGCCCTGGAAGGGGCCATGAATATTCATACCCAACGGGCCACCCCATTTGCGTAGGTATTGACCCTCAGCATTAAACGCCTGGAGCCGGTCGTTATAACCGTCGGCAACAATGATTTGGCCTTCTGTGCCCGCAGCAACACTCAACGCAACATCGGTGGGGTAATTAAACTGTTCTGCGGCGATGCCGACTTTGCCCGTGGTTCCCCATTGCCGGATAAACGTTCCATCGGCTTTCAAATGCTGAATACGTTGATTAACAAAATCGGCGACATAAAGTTCGCCATTGCTATTGATTGCAACACCTCCAGGTGCGTTAAATTGGCCAGGGCCGTCGCCACTGCTGCCAATATTGCGCTGAAATATACCTGCTAAACTGTAAACCTGAATACGGTCATTCCAGTAGTCAGCCACATAAATCTCGTTGTTGTGAATGCTCAGATTCATGGGTCGGCCAAGTTGATTGGCGCCTTCGTCATGTTCACCGAACTGGCGTTTGAAATGGCCCTGATGATCAAAGACCTGGATACGGCCATTACGACCATCGCTGACAAAGACTTCCTCGGCAGTGACAGCAATACCCGTTGGGTCTTGAAATTGTGCTGGACCATCACCGGCTGTGCCCCAGGAGTGGACAAAGCGATAGGCGGGTTCTTGTGCGGACGGTATCCACAGTAGCCAGACAATGAGCATCAGACTGATTGTTAATACGCCTAATACTAATACAGTGCGTGTTAATCTTCTTATTACGGCAGTCATATTGTTCTCACTAAAAATTGCGCCGAAAACCAGTAGTAATAATTAGATCGTTTTCAAATGCATTGCCATTAAGGTTTTGCACGATGGGTGTTTGAATAATGGCTTCGAAGACCCAGCGTCGGGTGACGTATTGCACACCGGGAGACAGCCAGATGGTATTGCCACCAGAGTTGCTGTTGTTTTGTCCGTTATTACGGTTTCTATCCTGGTGCAGGGCGTTAAGTTCTAATACGCCGTATAAAAAACCCGGCACAGCGCCTGACAGTTTTTTTGGCCAGATTCGCTGTTGCCATGACAGGTCTAACCGTGTCTCATCGCCGATTTCAAAACCATTGGCTTGGCGGTTATTGCGATAGCTGATTTGCCCACTGATTTGGCTGTTCAGTGTCTGGTAAGTAGCTACCAGTGCACCGAAGGAATCCCAGGCACCAGAACCATTTTGTAATGGCGGTGGCAGGCGGCCAGCACTGTCGCGACTATTATCATCCCCGGTCGGTGCAGTTAGCCCTGCGACACCGCCTAAACGTAGTGTCTGGCCTTGCCTGTCATGTTTCCATAAAGTGTAGCGTGCAAAGCCTGTTACGTCAGCAATGCCCTGATTGTCACGGTCGCTATTGGGCTGTTCAAGGCGATTGTCGACATAAGGCAGAACACCGAATAGTGCCAGCTTGCTATTCACCCCATAGCCCAATATCGATATTGCCGCAGCAGAACGTAAGGTCTGGCTTTGATTGCTTGAACGCGACCAGCGTAATTGCTGACGGAAAACAAAACTGCCCTCACTTACGGGTAATGCAGTATTGAAAGTTATTGGTGCAGCAATGACGTTATTGAATAGCGAGAAGGACAACACAAGCAACAGTGTCACCATAATTTTATGGATACCGTTCATGCTATTTTTTACTTATTCGCCAAGCCGAAGGAATTTAAACTAAACCCCGACTTTTTAATGGCTTTTTCAACCTGAGGTTTTTCGAGTGTTTTTCCATCGTGCATTTTGACAACGATTAAGCCTTGCTCTAGATGACTTTCTATTTCATTGACACCATCAAGTTTATGCAGTTGTTTTTCAGCACCATAAACGCAAAATGGACAAGTCAGACCATGTATACCAATGTGATAGACCTGTTCTGCTATGGCAACAGGGCTAATCATTATTAAAACGAACAGTAACAGTGAACGAATGTGTGACGTCGTTAATCTCCAAGAATATTCAATAACAGACTCTCTAGTCTTTGCTTGAGAGTTGATTGCATTATCTAAGCGCGCATAAGTGAGCGCATCTGTATGAAATAGAAAATTATTTAGCTAGGTTTAGCTAAACAGGGAGATATTTTGGAGGCCTGGTTTGAACCGAAACGTCGACGTTAGTAAACGAATAGGTTGAAACTGCAATAACAGAGTGAGACAAAATCGGTATTTGGAAAAAATATGCTGAGAGATAAACAGAATAGCAGGTTGCATCACAAGGGCAGGTTGCAGCGTTGCAACAATTATCAAGCTCATTGATGTTGTTTGATTTTTCCGCCAAAGACATAGGGCAATTAGGAGAAGCCATTTCAGCAGCTTGCTGCGTGTCAGCTGCGGCCATGCTTTCAGTTTGCATGGAGTCCATATTTGCCATAGCAGAAGAGAAAGCCATAGTCTGCAAGATCATCACTGTGATGATTAGCCAATGAATGAGTTTATTTTTTGAGCTACGCACAGCTGTAAAATACGCTTTTTAATGTGGTAATACAAGTGCTGGGTGGCTGTGGATTATGTCAGTCTATGTGACCCTATTGAAACGCTAAATACGTAGAGTCCTTAGCCTATTCGTTTTTCAGCACGAGTGTGCGAGCGTTTATTTGGTTTGCGGTTATCCCATTGTCCGCCACGCGCATGTTTAAAGCCTTTAGTGTGATTTTTACTTTGTTTTTTATTTTGCGAATCGCCAGGTACAAGGCAGTTTGGCCTGTCCCCGATAAGGTCTGTTCTGCCCATATCTTTTAGTGCTGCACGTAGCTGTGGCCAATTTTTTTCGTCGTGATAACGTAAAAAGGCTTTTTGCAGGCGTCGTTGCTGTGGTTTTTTGGGTGTATACAGCGGGTCATTTTTATAACTGAGTTTTTTTAATGGGTTGTGATTGCTGTAATACATGGCAGTCGCTAATGCCATAGGCGAAGGGTAGAAGGTTTGCACTTGATCAACGCGAAATTTATTCTTTTTTAGCCACAGGGAAAGATTCAACATATCTTCATCGCCACAACCAGGATGGCCAGCGATAAAGTAGGGGATGAGGTATTGTTCTTTGCCAGCTTCTTGCGAATATTTTTCAAACATCTGCTTGAACTTGTCATAGCTGCCCATGCCAGGCTTCATCATCATATTAAGTGTATTGTCTTCGCTATGTTCTGGTGCAATCTTAAGGTAGCCACCAACATGATGTGTGACCAACTCTTTAACGTATTCCGGGTCTTCAATAGCCAGGTCGTAACGTAGGCCAGAAGCAATTAAAACTCGCTTAACACCGGGAATTTTTCTCGCTTTGCGATAGAGCTTGGTCGTAGGGCTATGATCGGTATCCAAACTTTTACATATCGTTGGATAGACACAAGACAAACGCCGGCAGCTAGCTTGAATGTCGTCGTCTTTACATTGTAGGTGATACATATTGGCCGTAGGGCCACCAAGGTCTGAAATGGTACCGGTAAATCCCGGTACAGTATCGCGAATTTTTTCAATTTCGTTTAATACTGATTGTTCAGATCGGCTTTGTATGACACGACCTTCATGCTCAGTAATCGAACAAAACGTGCAACCACCAAAACAGCCGCGCATGATGTTGACCGAGGTCTTAATCATTTCATAAGCGGGAATATTGGCATCGCCATAGCTGGGGTGAGGTCTACGTTGATAAGGTAGATCAAACACCATATCCATTTCTTCGGTGCTAAGAGGGATCGGCGGTGGGTTCACCCATACGTCATAATGACCATGGCGCTGCATTAACGCACGGGCATTATGTGGGTTGGCTTCTTGATGTAAAACCCGTGATGCATGTGCGTACAGTGGTCCATCATTACGCACTTTCTCAAACGCTGGCAGACGAATATAGCTGTTTTTAGCTGTAATCTGGTGCTTATGCATTAATGGCATAGGAACAATCTTAATTTCCGTTATGCCATTTTTTGTTTTACTGGTTTGGTTGGCGCTATCTTGCTTAGTGCTGCAAGTTTGATTGATGGGGTCTTTTTCTTCATAAGGGCTAACCATTGCGCGCAGGGTGTCAGCATCCTTGGGCCAGTCGATACGCGTTGAGTCTATTTCAGTGAATCCTTTCGGTGGAGTTTTACGTAATATTGTTGTGCCACGAATATTCGTTAGCTTGTTAATTGATTCGCCGTTAGATAAACGATGCGCGACTTCGGCAATCGCTCGTTCGGCATTACCGTATAACAGAATGTCTGCCGCAGTATCCACTAAAATGGAGCGACGGACTTTATCACTCCAATAATCATATTGTGCAATGCGGCGCAGGCTGGCTTCGATGCCGCCTAAAACCAGCGGCACGTCGCTATAGGCTTCGCGGCAACGTTGGCTATATACCAAAACAGAGCGGTCAGGTCGCTTGCCTGGCTCGGCATGGGGTGTATAAGCATCATCATTCCGCACTTTTAGATCTGCCGTATAACGGTTGATCATCGAATCCATATTGCCAGCACTGATGCCAAAAAATAGATTAGGCTTGCCTAATACTTTAAATGGTTCAACACTGTGCCAATCAGGTTGCGCAATAATGCCAACACGGAAACCAAGCGACTCAAGAAAACGCCCCATCACTGCCATGCCAAAGCTGGGGTGATCGACATAAGCATCACCGACAACAATGATAATGTCGCAGCTATCCCAGCCCAACTCGTCCATCTCGGCGCGACTCATAGGTAAATACGGCGCAGTGCCATAGCATTCGGCCCAGTATTTTGGGTGGCCGAACAGATCAGGGGCTTTTATGGGTTTTGCTAAGGGCATGGAGTGCTGGAGTGATTATGCAAGGAACAGTGATTATCCCATAAACCATTGTATTTATATAGGTTTTTGAGCCACTAGAAAGGCCACGAAAACCAAAAAACACTAAATCTTTTAAGGGTTAGCCGCTAAATTGCCAAGTGCCCACTCGACATGCTCCCGAACTAACTCTGATTCACAGTTTTTTCGCGCTAACAATGCTTCAATTACCACATCATCCCGCTCACTATTGCCCAATGCCACGGCAATATTACGTAACCAACATTCATAGCCAATACGTCGTATCGCTGAGCCTTCGGTTTTCTTATTGAACTCGGCTTTGCCCCAAGAAAATAGCTCGATCAGTGTCGCGCTATTTAAATCATGACGTGGCGCAAAGTCGGGTTCTGCGCTAAGTGAGGCAAAACGATTCCATGGGCAAACGAGTTGGCAGTCGTCACAACCATAAATGCGGTTGCCCATGGCTTGACGAAATTCGATAGGAATACTACCGCGTAGCTCGATGGTTAAATAAGAGATGCAACGACGGGCGTCGACTTGATAGGGTGCGATGATGGCTTGAGTGGGGCAGATATCAATGCAATCTGTGCAATCACCACAATGATTTTTTGCTTTTTTGTCGGTGGGTAAGGGTAGGTCGGTATAGAGTTCACCAAGAAAAAACCAGGAACCAGCTTTTTGATTGATGAGGTTTGTGTGTTTTCCTATCCAGCCTAATCCGGCTTTTTGTGCCAGGGCTTTTTCTAACACCGGTGCGCTATCGGTGAAAGCACGATAACCAAAATCACCAACGACTGCGCTGATTTTTTTGGCCAGCGTGTTGAGGCGAGCGCGTAGCACTTTGTGGTAGTCGCGGCCGAGGCTATAGCGAGAGATATAGGCGCTGGCTTGGTCTACCATGGTTGCGTCCATGGATTGATGGTTCTCTGGTAGGTAGTCCATGCGTGCGGATATGACGCGTGTCGTGCCTTTAACTAATTCATCGGGACGACTGCGTTTGGTGCCATGGCGTTGCATATAGTCCATTTCGCCGTGCATACCGTCTTTTAGCCAATTAAGTAGGTGCTGCTCATCATCACGCAAATCAATATCGGTAATACCGATTTGTTGGAAGCCGAGCTCTTGGCCCCAGCGTTTTATATCTGCTGCCAGCTCAGACATATCCATCTTATGATTTGTTTCGGTACTCATAGGCGTTATGATACCGCGCATGACATCATTACCCGAAGCTTTGTATAGCGTCGAGCAAGTCCGTGAGTTTGAACGGCTGGCGATTGAACAACATCAAATGCCTGGCTGCCAATTAATGCAGCAAGCCGGTATGTCCGCCTATCGTTGTTTGCAAGAACATTGGCCGCAGACGGAAAAAATATTAATTGCTTGCGGCCCAGGTAATAATGGTGGCGACGGTTACGTGTTAGCACGTTTGTGTCATGAGTCGGGTTTATCTGTGCGGGTCATTACGCTGGGTGATGTTCAGTTACTCAAGGAAGAGGCGCTGACAGCGTGCAATGATGCGGTGGCGAGAGGCGTTGTTATTGAACTGTACCAAGCTGATGTTGATTTGTCGGAGCATGAAGTCATTGTCGATGCGCTATTTGGTATCGGTTTGCAGCGCGCGTTAACAGGTGATGCCAAGGCACTTGTTGAAAAAATCAACGCTGCTGGTTATAAATCAGGTGATGGGTCAGGTGCCTCAGTGTTCGCAATCGATATTCCCTCCGGTTTGTTGGCAGATACAGGTATGCCTGCTGGTGTCGTGGTAGAAGCAGATGTGACCTTGAGTTTCATTGCTTTAAAGCAAGGCATGTTTACCGGCTTAGCCGCAGATTATTGTGGTGAAATTGAGTTTGATGAATTGGATGTGCCGACAGCGGTCCATGTGAATTATTTACCCGTTGCGCGCCGTTATTTGGGTAATGACATTGCTATGTTATTGGCACCACGTAAGCGCACCACGCATAAAGGTCAGTGTGGCCACACGCTATTGGTCGGTGGCAAAATTGGCTATGCGGGCGCTATTCACATGGCGGCAGAGGCAGCATTACGTGTTGGTTCCGGTTTAGTGACGGTGGCTACGCACACGAGTAATGCGGTAGCAATCTCTGCGGCACGTCCTGAAATTATGGCTTTCGGTATCGACAAGGCACAAGTATTAAAGCCATTGATGGAACAAGCTGGCGTCTTTGTGGTTGGTCCTGGCATGGGCGTTGGTGGCATGGCAACCGATTTATGGCATCGCCTGTTAAATTGTGGCAAGCCGATAGTTATGGATGCCGATGGTTTAAATATACTTGCAACAAATATTAAACATTATGCTAACTGGGTTTTGACCCCCCACCCTGGTGAGGCGGCGCGTTTGTTGGATGTCGAGACGGTTGCAATTCAAGCAGACCGTTATGCTGCGATTAAAGCATTACAGCAGCGTTACGGTGGTGTGGTGGTGTTAAAAGGTAGCGGTACGCTAATATGCGATAGCGAAGGTGAGATTAGTGTTGTTAATGCAGGTAACCCAGGTATGGCCTCAGGGGGCATGGGTGATGTGTTGGCAGGTATTATTGGTGGTTTATTGGCACAAGGCCTGTCATTACGAGATGCTGCGCGCGCAGGTGTTTGGTTGCATGCGAGTGCTGCCAACAAGGCGGCAAAGGTTGGTGAGAGGGGGTTGTTGGCAACTGATTTATTGCCACATTTAAGGCGCCTAGTAAATCCTCGAGAAAACCTTGAGCAAGCCATCTAGCGCAGATTTATGAAAATGTTGGAGTTACACTCAGATTCTGCAACGATAACCGAATCATTTGCGAAAGTCTTGGCGCAGTGCTGCGAAACGCGGCCTTTAGTGATTTACTTAAGGGGTGAATTGGGCGCTGGTAAAACGACATTTTGTCGCGGATTCATTCATGGTTTAGGTCATGAAGGTAATGTAAAAAGCCCAACCTATACCATGGTAGAGCCTTATCAATTGAGCGGCTTAACTGTTTATCATTTTGATTTGTATCGAATAGGCTCCTATAAAGAGTTAGAAGAAATGGGGGTGCGTGACTATTTCAATGGCCAATCTTTATGCTTGATTGAATGGCCTGAGCGCGCAGAAGGCGAGCTGGTGAAGGCTGATATTAGTGTTGCTTTGGCGTATGTTGGCGATGAGCGAAAATTGACTATTGAGGCACAAAGTACGGTTGGAAAATCGGTTTTAAAGTGTTTTTCTCAAATGACTGCCGAACTAGAGAACAATATGTTACCAGTGATTTAACATGTGTCACTAGAGATTTTATCGCTATCTTGTTAAAACATATAGAAAAAGGCTTGAAATTCAATAAGAATGAGCCTATAAATACAATGAGAATGCGCCTGGAGGTGCAACACCACTCGTGATAATCAGAACTATTCTATTCGCTGCTAGCTTGCTGGTTGCGTCAATCACTATGGTTAGTGCCGCGCAGACAGTTGTTACTGGTGTGAGAGCATGGCCTGCTCCAGACCACACCCGCCTTGTCTTTGAAATCTCATCCCCGCTTGAATACAAATTATTCACTCTTAAAAATCCAGAACGGATCGTTATCGATTTAAAACGCACGCGTATGCGTATGAGCCTGCCTAAAGAGTCAGTTGGCTTTGTTGAAAGAATGCGTAGTGCTGAACGTAATGCCACCGACTTACGCATTGTTTTAGACACCAATAAGTCAGTTAAGCCAAAAACATTTTTGCTTGTTCCTAACAAAACTTATGGTCATCGTTTGGTTATCGATTTATATGATCAATTGGGAAATTCCTCTAGCAAATCCAAAAGACCGAAAGCGGTAAAACAGATCGCTGATAATAGCTTGCGTGACGTGGTGATTGCTATTGATGCAGGTCATGGTGGTGAAGATCCAGGTGCATTGGGGCGTAAGGGCACACGTGAAAAAGATGTCGTGTTGGCTATTGCTCGTGAGTTAAAGAGAAAAATTGATGCGCAGCGTGGTATGCGTGCCGTATT